>JBLHKE010000223.1:0-10564 GCA_047619485.1 Verrucomicrobiales bacterium
CTTTCACGCCATTCGTTGTGTAAGTAAGAACTATGTGGACCGACGCTCATTCATTTACTGACATTCTTTACGAAAAGACCGCCGACGGGATTGCCAAGATCACCATCAACCGACCGGAGGTGCGCAACGCGTTCCGACCACAGACGGTGAAGGAGATGCTGGCCGCTTTCGAACTCGCCCATGAGGATCCGGAGGTTGGCGTGATCATCCTGACTGGCAAAGGCGACCTGGCGTTCTGCTCAGGTGGAGATCAAAAGGTTCGTGGGCACGCTGGCTACGTGGGTGCGGATGGCGTGCCGCGCCTGAACGTGCTCGACCTGCAACGCAAAATTCGCTCGATTCCAAAACCGGTGATCGCGATGGTGGCCGGATACGCGATCGGTGGTGGGCATGTCTTGCACATCGTCTGCGATCTTACCGTCGCGGCCGACAACGCCCGCTTCGGGCAGACCGGACCGAAGGTCGGATCGTTTGATGGCGGGCTCGGGTCGAGCTACTTGGCGCGGATTGTCGGTCAGAAGAAGGCTCGTGAGATCTGGTATCTTTGTCGTCAGTACGATGCGCAGCAGGCGCTCGAGATGGGGTTGGTGAACACCGTCGTGCCACTTGCGGAACTGGAGGCGGAGACACTCAAGTGGGCGCGCGAGATCATGGCGCACTCGCCGCTGGCGCTACGCTGCCTGAAGGCGGCTCTGAACGCTGACTGCGATGGCCAGATGGGACTGCTCGACATGGCGGGCAATTCGACCCTGCTCTACTACATGTCCGAGGAAGCGAAGGAGGGGCGCGATGCATTTATCGAGAAGCGCGCTCCCGACTTTTCGAAATTTCCACGCGTGCCTTAGCGAGGATATTCTCGTGTCTGGCTCACTGAAATCCTGGATCCTCGCGGCTCGGCCGAAAACGCTGCCGGCCGCGCTGGTGCCAGTCTGGGTGGGGACGGTGCTTGCTGGTCGCCTTGGGACGACGGATGCGACCCTCGGTTGGTGCACGCTGCTGAGCGCAATCGCGATCCAGGTGGCGACGAATTTTTTCAACGATGCGCTCGATTCCGAGAAAGGAGCAGACACCGAGAAGCGGCTGGGGCCGGTGCGCGCGTCTGCGACGGGCTTGATCGCCGGCAAGACGATGATGACCGCGGCATGGATCACGCTCGGGGTGGCGGTCGCGTTCTCGGTGCCGCTGGTCTTGGCTCACGGTTGGCCGATCATCGCCATTGGAGTCGTCTCGATGTTGTGTGCCTACGCCTACACTGGTGGCCCATTTCCACTGGCTTACCGTGGGATGGGGGAGGTGTTCGTGGTCGCGTTCTTTGGGGTCGTGGCGGTGATGGGGACGGTCTTTGTTCACACTGGGGAATGGCATGATGAAGGATGGCTGATGGGCGCGCAGGTGGGCTTGCTGTGCGCCGTTTTGATCGCGATTAATAATTCCCGTGACCGGGCAGAGGACGAGCGCAGCCGCAAGTATACGCTCGCGGTGCTGTTTGGGCAGAGCTTTGCTGAGGTCGAGATCATGGTGCTCTGCCTGCTGCCCCTGGCTGTTGGCGCCATCTGGCACTTCGTGTTCGGCTGGTGGGAGGCGATGATCTACCCGCTGGCGTTGTTGCCTCTAGGGCTGGTGATTGTGGTAAAGGTGCTGGGCACGGATCCTGGGCGGATCTACAACCGCTTCCTCGCCATGTCGGCTGCTCAGCTGGTCGGCTACGCCATCCTCATCACGCTAGCGGCACAATGAGCGAGTATTTCTACTGGCGCTACCGTCTGAAGCTCGCCGGTGGCGGCAAATTGAATGCCCAGACTCCGGCGGGAGAAATTGAGGGTGCCCTGCTGCGTGACAGACTCGGCGGGCATGCCTGTCTGCAGCCTTGGGAGGGGCTCGGACAGGGAGATTTGGATGCCTCTCTGGCAGTGTTGAAGGCAGGGGGTGAGTCAGGTTTGTTGGCCAGCTGCCGCCGTTGCATGGCTCTGGATGGCACGGCGCGGGCGGCAGGAATCGACCTTTTTGTCGACAAAATGATCCCGCGGAGCCACCTCACGGTGCCGAATTGGGCTGATTTTGCCTGGCTTGAGGAAAAAAAATCGGCCGGATTTAATCTTTTTAAGCTGAAATGTGGGGTTGATCTGAAAGCGGAGGCGCGCCGGATCACCGGGCTTCTCGACCGATTCGAGCCTCCCTTGAAGCTGCGCCTCGACTTCAATGAATGCCTCGATCTGGCCGGGCTTTTCACCTTTGTGTCATTGTTAGGTAAAAACGCTGAGCGGCTCGATTTTGTCGAGGATCCGGTGCCCTATGATCCCGAAGTTTGGCAACAACTGACGCGTCAGTTGCCGTTCGATCTGGCGGTGGATCAGGCGGGTTCTCGCGCGAGTGATGGCTTCGCTGTAAGAGTTGTAAAACCCGCTTGGGAAGAGATTCCAACACGCCCTGGCCGGATCGTTTTTACCAGTGCGATGGACCACCCGATCGGGCAGTTGTTCGCTGCTCACGAAGCCGCCATTTTTGAGGGGGAAGTTGAAGACTGTGGGTTGCTTACCCACTGGCTTTTTGAAGCCGATGAATTTTCAGAAGCACTCGGTGTCGGCGACCGCCGTTTACTACCTCCCGGCGGCGTAGGATTGGGTTTTGATGATCTGCTGGAATCTCTTCCTTGGAGGGCGTTATGACCCCGTTTCGATTCGATTCAGAAGCTGGTGGAAATACCATTCTGCTGCCGCGGCACTCGCTGTATTCTAGGCAGGAAATCGATCGTGTATTGCGCGGTTTTGACTTGGGAGATGTGGTCGTTTTCCAAACCTCGGGATCTACAGGTAATGCTCGTTGGGTATGCCATTCAAAGCACGGCTTAATGGAATCGGCGAAGGCGGTGAACGAGTTCCTCCGCGCCACGAAAGAAGACGTTTGGGTTTGCCCTTTGCCGACGTTTCACGTCGGTGGATTCGGGGTTTTAGCACGTGCATTCTGCTGTGGTTCAAAGGTTTATGAGCTGAGGGGCGATTGGAATCCAGAGGCTTATGTCGAGCTTTGTGAAGCGCACCAGGCCAGTCTGAGTTCTCTCGTTCCTACCCAGGTCTATGATCTCGTCTCCCATCGTTTGGCTGCGCCGGCATCACTGCGCGCGGTGCTGGTTGGAGGCGGGCATCTCGA
Source organism: Verrucomicrobiales bacterium (assembly GCA_047619485.1). Classification (GTDB taxonomy): domain Bacteria; phylum Verrucomicrobiota; class Verrucomicrobiia; order Verrucomicrobiales; family DEV007; genus JBLHKE01. The sequence continues at coordinate 3,148 of JBLHKE010000223.1, forward strand.
CGTCGAACTCGAGCTGCAAGCACGGGCGCTTGGTTGGCCGGTGCTACGAACCTATGGGCTTTCGGAGGCTGGTTCTCAGGTTGCGACACAACGTGGTGAGCAACTGGAGTTGCTGCCCCATCTAGAAGCCGCAACGGACGAGTATGGAGCGCTGAAGCTGAGGGGGGACTCGATGGCGCTTGGCTACCTCTCGCGGGCGGAGGATGGCACTTGGGCGTTCGAAACCTTGATGGGTGAAGATGGTTGGTTTGACACCGATGATCTGGTTGAGCTGAACGGGGGTGTTTTGCGGTTCATCGGAAGGAATTCCTCAAGGGTAAAGGTGCTGGGCGAACTCGTGGATTTGGAGGCCTTGGAAAGAGCGTTTGCTTCGGGCTTAGAAAAGAGCGCAGACCTTGCGCTGGTAGCGGTTCCAGATGCGCGATCAGAGCATGCAATCGTACTTATTCACACCGTGGCAAACGATCGGTTGGCGATGGCGCAGTCAATCGCGGCGTTTAACACCAAGATGGCAGGGTTTGAGCGAATTTCGCGGTCGCTTGAAGTCGGCGCGCTGCCGCGTGGATCGCTTGGTAAATTGCGTCGTGGAGAGTTGCGGAGAATGGCGATCGATGCCGAAAAATAGGGCTTTTTGGAGCGGAATGGTCGGTGGATGGGAAGCAAAAAGAAAAAAATTAACTTAGAGATCCTAAATTTCGGCGGTTGACGTTTCTCGGAACCGCGTATCTTAGCGCTTCCTGCCAGTTGCTGGTAGGAGCTACCATTAACTATTCGTAACCAAACAATTAAGAAGCACTAAATATTATGGCAACCGCCGCTCCAAAATCACCAACCAAGACTGAGATCCTCTCCAACATTGCTGACTCGACCAATCTCTCGAAAAAAGAGGTGGGTGCGGTTCTCGATTCGCTCTCCGCTGAGATCGGCAAAGCAATCGGCAAAAAAGGCCCAGGTGCCTTCGCGATCCCAGGTCTCTGCAAGATCGTCGTCCAGCGCAAGCCTGCTACCAAGGCAGCTACCAAGCCAAACCCATTCAAGCCGGGTGAGATGATGGAAGTGTCCGCTAAGCCGGCTCGCAACGTCGTTAAAGTCCGTCCTCTGAAGAACCTCAAGGACATGGTCAGCTAGGCTGAACCACTGAGACTTGTCTCTTTGAAGAGGCCGATCCTACCGTCTGGTGGGGTCGGCCTCTTTTTGTGTCATAACTTCGATTTCTAAATCGAAGTTATGTGAAAAATTGTCGCATGACTGCGCCAACTTGACACGCTCTGGAGCTGGCAAACGCTACGTTTCTAGTCTTTTCCAACTGGCATGCATTTTGCAAGTAAGGTGAGATCATGAGAATTGAACAATTCACTATCAAACTGCGTGAAGCCCTCCAAGCCGCGCAAAATTTAGCCTCTGATCTTGGACATCAGGAACTGACGCCAGCTCACTTTTTTGTGGCCATGCTGGATGCACCCGAAGGGATCGCTAAGCCGCTTCTTGAGCGGGTCGGTGTCTCGGCCAGTGGTGCCCGATCGGAAGTGCAGGCATGGCTGGATCGCCAACCGAAGGTAAGTGGCGCCGTGAGTGGAACTCCGGGGCTGGGCAGTGATTTGAATGCGGTCATCAAAGCTGCTGAGAAAGAGATGAAGGCGCTCAAGGACGAGTATCTGAGCGTGGAGCACGTCCTCCTAGGTCTGTTGGAGGCGAAATCTCCGGTGATGGATGTCCTCAAAGGGCTCGGGCTGACCAAGAAGGCGCTGATGCAGGCTCTCACTGCAGTGCGCGGTTCGCAACGGGTGACGGATGAGGATCCTGAAGGGAAGTATGAGGCGCTAGAAAAATATGGCTCCGATCTAACCGCTCTGGCCGAGGCCGGTAAAATCGATCCGGTGATCGGTCGTGATGACGAAATTCGACGGGTGATGCAGGTGCTCTCCCGGAGGAGAAAGAACAACCCGGTGTTGATTGGCGAACCCGGCGTCGGCAAGACCGCGATCGCCGAGGGCATGGCGCGACGGATCGTCAGCGGCGATGTCCCAGATTCTCTCAAAGGCAAACGCCTCATTTCGATGGATGTTGGCGCGATGGTCGCAGGTGCGAAGTACCGCGGTGAATTCGAGGATCGCTTGAAGGCGTTTCTGAAAGAGGTGACCGAGTCGGATGGGCAGATCATCTTGTTCATCGACGAGCTGCACACCATTGTCGGCGCAGGTGCTTCTGAGGGATCAGTGGATGCGTCTAACATGCTGAAGCCGCAACTGGCCCGGGGGGAACTCCGTTGCATCGGCGCGACGACCTTGAACGAGTACCGCAAATATGTGGAAAAAGACCCGGCGCTAGAGCGACGCTTCCAACCTGTCCGGGTCGGTGAGCCTAGCGTGACGGATACCGTGGCGATCCTGCGCGGCTTGAAGGAGCGCTATGAGGTGCATCATGGGGTGCGCATCCAAGACAATGCCCTCATCGCTGCCGCAACGCTCTCCGACCGCTACATCGCGGATCGTTTTTTGCCAGATAAGGCGATCGACCTTGTCGATGAGGCGAGTTCGCGATTGAAGATCGAATTGGATTCGATGCCGACGGAAATCGATGAACTCGAGCGCGGGATCATGCAGTTGGAGATGGAGAAGCAGGCGCTCTCGAAAGAGAAAGATGCCGCGAGCAAGGAGCGAGTCGGCTCGATCGAAAAAGAGATCGCCAACCTCAGCGAGACGAGCACGCAGCTCAAAACACAGTGGCAGAATGAGAAGAGTATCATCAACGAATCGAACAAGCTGCAGGAGGAACTCGAGCAGTTGCGGATCGAGTTGGAGCAGTCGCAGCGCGATGCCAACTTAAAGAGGGCGAGCGAATTGCAGTATGGCCTGATCCCGGAGAAGGAACGTGAGCTGAAGGAGCACAGCGACAGGCTTGCGGAGCAGCAGGAGGGGCAGCAGATCCTCAAGGAAGAGGTGACGGAGGAAGACATCGCCAAGGTGGTCGCCTCGTGGACCGGGATTCCAGTGAACCGATTGCAGGAGGGCGAGCGGGAAAAATTAGTCCATATGGAAGATCGACTGCGCGAGCGGGTGATCGGTCAGGAGGATGCGGTGACAGCTGTTTCGAATGCGGTGCGTCGGGCGCGTGCAGGATTGCAGGACGAGGATCGGCCGATCGGTTCGTTTATTTTTCTCGGACCGACGGGTGTCGGCAAGACCGAGCTGAGCCGGGCGCTGGCGGAGTTCCTGTTCGACGACGAGAACGCGACGGTGCGCATCGACATGAGCGAGTACATGGAGAAGCACAGCGTGGCTCGTCTGATCGGCGCGCCTCCCGGCTACGTTGGCTACGAGGAGGGCGGGCAGTTGACCGAGGCGGTACGGCGCAAGCCATACACGGTGGTTCTGTTCGACGAGATCGAGAAGGCTCACCCGGACGTTTTCAACGCGCTTCTGCAAGTGCTCGACGATGGTCGGATCACCGATGGCCAGGGCCGCACGGTCGACTTCACCAACACTGTCATCATCATGACGAGTAATGTCGGTAGCCAGTTCATCACGGACGAGAGCGATAGCGATAAACGTGAGGGGCTCGTGATGGGGGCGCTGCGCGACAGCTTCCGTCCGGAGTTTCTCAACCGGATCGATGAGACGATCATTTTCGACCGTCTGGACGTCGAGATGATCAAACAGATCGTGCAAATCCAGCTGGCCCGAGTGGTGAAGCGCCTTGAGAAGAAAGGCCTGGCGTTGGAGCTGAGTGACGAGGCCAGTGCGATTGTGGCTAAAGAGGGTTACGACCCGGTCTATGGTGCACGGCCGTTGAAGCGGGCGATCCAGCACCTGATCTTGGATCCACTGAGCATGGCGGTGCTTGAGGGGAGGTTTAAGGACGGCGACACCATCGTGGCAGATGCGCAGGACGGCACGATCGTGTTCAAGGAGGCGTAACTTCGATTTGCAATCGAAGAGCTAAAAATCCGGCACCGAGGAGTTATTGACTGACAGGCCCTAAGCACGACAGCTTCGATTGCAAATTGGAGTTACGGGACTAGGGAACTTCGATGTTCAAAATTGCAATCACCATGGGGGATCCCGCTGGGGTCGGTCCGGAGCTGTGCCTCTATCTTTTGGCGAATACCGATTTCGTTGAAGGCGCCGAGTTTAAGGTGGTAGGGAACTGGGAAGTGTTGGAGCGGGTTGCGCTGGAACTTGGAATGGGGTTGCCGGCTCCCGAGGATGTGATCGATGTCGGTGACGTTGATGCGTTCGCCTTCGAGCCCGGGAAGATCGATGCCGCATGTGGGGCGGCGGCGTACGCGTTTATCAACCGGGCCATCGACGGTGCCTTGTCGGGTGAATTCGATGCGGTGGTGACGGCGCCGATCAACAAGGAATCGCTGCACGCCGCGGGCGTCAATTTTCCTGGCCACACGGAAATTTTCGCGAGCCGGACAGATGCATCGAAGTCCTGCATGTTGCAGTTTTCAGACGAGGTGACGGCGAGTTTCGTGACTTGTCACTGCGGGTTTGCGGAAGTGCCGCAGCTGATGACCAAGGAACGAATCTTGGAGGTGATCGAACTCAGTGCCGCCGCGGTTTCAAAAATGAAAGGGATCGAGACGGTACGGATGGTCGGGCTAGGTTTGAACCCGCATGCGGGTGAGGGTGGGCTGTTTGGAAACGGCGAAGAGGAACGTGTGATCATCCCAGCCTTCGAGGAAGCGCGTGCGCGTGGGTTTGAGATCGTCGGTCCGGTGCCACCCGATACGGCATTCTTGCCGGAAGTTCGGAAACAGACCGACTGCTTCATCTGCATGTATCACGACCAGGGGCACATTCCTCTCAAGGCGCTGGCTTTCGACCGGGCGGTGAATGTGACCCTCGGTTTGCCAATCGTGCGCACATCCGTCGATCACGGCACGGCGTTCGACATCGCCTGGAAAGGTCAGGCGAATCCCGGGAGCCTGATCGAGGCCTGCCGCTTGGCGGTGAAGATGGCGGCGGCATTGCCGTAACTTCGATTTCAAGATCGAAGCCCATCGTGCTTGGGCATCGCCCTTCGGTTTTGAAACCGAAGTTACGTCATCGCCTGCGGCGACAGCCTTCTTACACTGGGGCTCTAGGCTACCAACGCGCTATTTCTTGCCGGTATTCAGCGTCCAGTGCTTGCCGTGCAAGCCGAGCCCGAGAGTGTTCGGATTGTTGGCATACATGATCAATCGGTGGCCGTCGCTGTACCACCATGCTCGGTGAGCCGCCTCTGCAGATGGGTTGCCCATGAAGATGCACTCGCCCGTCGCAAAGCCGCTGAAGCCCGCCCGCTTGGCGCGTTTTCCGAAGCTCTTGGTCTCCTCGGTGCGGCCGGTGTGTGAGAAGTAGCCGTTGGCCGCCATGTCCTCGGAGTGGTCACGGCAGCCATCGCTCAATGGCTCGTCGAGGAGTAGCGGGCTCAGGCCGAGGGCGACGCGGCGCTCGTTCAGGTTCGAGGCAAACGATTTGTAAGCACCACCCGCCCAGCTGCTGCCAGCGTTGTATTGCTCGGCCGCGTCATAGGATGCCGCGATGTCGTTCGCGGCACTGATCGCGTCTAGGACCTCTAGGTAGTCGTTGGCAGCCCCAGTGCTGGCGATCTCGTCGCGCAGCGCGGCTGGCTCTGGTGGAACCTCGCTGTTGCACCAGGCGAACTCGGTGTCGAGTTCTCCGAGGACGTCGGCGATTTCCTGTAGTCCCGTTGCCTCAAATTTGTGGGCGCGCTCGGTGGCGCGCATCGCGCGATCGAAGGCCTTAGCGGCCGCCTCGAATACCTGATCCATCTCCGCGTGCTTCTTCTTGTAACCGTTCGGGTCTCTGTCCTTCCAGTTTGTCTGCACCAGCGACTTTGCTTTTTCTCGTACGCTTAGCCAGGCCGCGTAGTCTTCGTCAAACTTGCTCAATGCATTCCCGGAGGAGAAGATCTGGGCGGCACGGGTGCCGAGCGCGTTCGAGTAATGCTCACGCGCTTCGGCGAGCAGTTGCAGGTAGCTCGCCTTCTCACGATCTCCCAACTTGCGGAACGCCACGTAGGCGCCTTTGCGCTTGCGCGAGTCGTTCGATTTGAGAAATGTTAGGGCGCTGGCTTTCTGCTCGTCCGTCAATGGCGGTGCCTGCTCCTCGACTGGTTGGTCTCTGGAGGAAGCTGCCTGTTGCTCTGGTTTGTCAGCCATGGCGATCTCCGGTTCGGGCTCAGGAGCTGTGGCTGGTTCCTCGATCCGAGGCGCTGAGATCATTGGGGAACGCGGCAGTGAATTAGCATCGGCGTCGCCGGCCAGTTCGGTCAACGACTTGGGAGATGTGGGCTTCTTGTCGCCCTTCCCGTTGATGATTAGAAATCCGATCATCACCGCGACGCAGGCGGCGACACCCATCACTAGACCGGTGGGGAATCCGCCAGTCGAAAGATCTGTGCGGATCGGTGGGCGGCTGCGGGCTGGGTGGGCTCCGGCCCGCGCCAGGACGAGACGTTCGGTCGAAGGCTCCTTCTCCGGAGCCTCACCGCGGTGAAGGATTTCGAACTCATCACCCGGATTTGCGGGGATGATGAATTTCGATTCACAACGGTCGCAGCGACCTTTGCGGCCGATGTGTTCCTTGGTGATTTCGATCTGCATCGAGCAGATGGGGCATTCGATTTTCATGAATTGGAGGGAACCTAGATCAAAAAAGTGGTGGGATCGATCCCTTTCTGATCGCCACAGCTGGGCTATTTGGTCTTTTTCTTCGCCGGCATGAAGCTACCCGCACCTGGGGTGAAGTCCCATGGGTCGGTTTTTTCACCCAGTCTATCTAGGAACGCGCCGCTGGAGAAGGCGAGGAAGAAGTTGTTGTCACCTTTGGCGTGGCGGGTGCGGTCGTAGAGGCCGCGCATCGTTGGCTTCAGAGAGATGGCATCCTCACCGAGGAGTTCGATCGCGCGGCAGGCTTGGAGGGCGACTGCCCAGTCCTCGTGCTTGAGATCGGCGGCAAGCCTACGGAGCGCAGCGGGACGGTGGCTTAGGTCTTCCGCCAACCAGGCCGCCGCTTCGATTCGGACAAGTGGCGAAGTGTCGTCGAGGTGGAGGAATACTTCGGGCGGATGTTGTTTGGCGTTCGCGCGCAGGGCGATGATCGCCCAATAGCGTTCCACCGGATCCGCGGATTTTAGTCTTAAGTGAGGCTCTTTCTTGCCTCGGGCACCAACCAGGTCGGCGGCGTTCCAAGCCTTCTCCAAGTCTGGAGTGTGATTCGTCTTGCCGAGCGCGATGTCGTGCATCGGAGCCTTCTCCTGGGTAATCCAACGTCGCATCTCGCTCTCCGGGATGGCGCCTAGGTCGCTGATCCGATTACGCGTTTCTTTGTAGGCCTTCCTGAAGCGCTCAATCTCTACGGTGGCTTGTGGGGATTCCGCCAGATTGTTGGTATTGTGCGGGTCT
>JBLHKE010000224.1:0-10533 GCA_047619485.1 Verrucomicrobiales bacterium
GGGCGTCCTGCCCGCATCAACCCAAGCCTCTACCCCAGGCAATCTTAACCTCCACAGAGCTACCGCGACCAGCTAGGTTCAGTCACTTTCCCCAACCCGCTCACAACCGTTCGCTTCTCCCCGGTATCCACATTCAATACCACAAGCGACTTGCCAGTCGAGTAGACGACGTGTTGCGAGTCGGGTCCCCAACACGGATCCTCACCACTCTCTAGCACGCGGGTGCGCTTTGTCGAAAAATCGTAGATGGCGACTTTTTCGCCGCGCCCTTTGCGCACGTTGAATGCGATCCGCCGTCCGTCTGGTGCCCAGTTCGGTTCGGTGCAATGACGATACCCCGTCTGGATCAAGCGCGGGCTCCCACCTCCAGAGGGCACCATGTAGAGCAACGGATTGCCACCCTTGTCGGAGCTGTAGGCAATGAATTTCCCGTCCGGCGCCCAGGTCGGCGACGTATCGACACCTGATGAGTTGGTCAGGCGCTTCGCACCGTCACCAGTGACGCTAGAGACGAAGATTTCGGGATTACCGACAAAGCTCATCATCAGCGCGATGCGGCGGCCATCCGGGGCAATCGTTGCCCCACTGTTCGTCCCCGGAGATTTGATGATACGCCGGCGCCCACCGGAATTAAGATCCAGGTAGTAGATGTCCGCATAGCCGCTGCGGTAACCAGTGTAGACCACCTTCCCGCCATCTCGACTCACGCTCGGCGAGACATTCAGGCTCTGGTCCGACGTGATCTTCTTGATGCCCTTACCATCCCAGCGGCAGGTGAAGAGTTCTTTGTGCCCAGAACTGGTGGCGACAAAAACCAATCGCCCCATCAGGTCAACACCGCCGCCACCACGTTCGATCACCAGTTCCTTGATCGGCTCTTGCCCGTTGGCCGACTCTAGGTGCAGCGCGACTGAGAACCAGACAGCAATCGCAATCGCGATTACGACGAGGGTATCCTGGAGACGAGTTTTGGTGAGCATAAAATTATGGCGTTAGTTTGAACGTGAAAAGGAAAGTGTAATTGCCTTTGGCGAGTTCCCCGGGGAGTGGTCGCGGGATACGCGTCGTCGCCCGCAATGCCGCGACGACCGAATCGTCCATCGCGCGCACGTTGGACTGATGCACGAAACGCGCCCCGACCACCCGCCCGTCAGGAGCGACCGTGATCCGCACCTTCGCGTAGAGGTTTTGACCAGTGGTCAGTTTCGGTTCACGCCAATTCGATTCGAAGGTCTGCTTGATCAGTTGATCATACCAACCGGTATCGGCGCTCGCAGATGATCCGCCGCCACCAACAGGCTGGGCACGGGGAGCAGAACCGCTCCCGCCACTCGCACGCGACGCCGCCAATTTCTCCGCGGCGGCCTTGCGCTCAGCGGCCTTCTTCGCAGTCGCTACCCGCGCCGCAGCCGCCTTCCGATCGGCTTCTTTTTTCGCAATGGCAGCAGCCTTGCTGTCTGCCTCTTTTTTCTTCTTCGCAGCCACCGCCGCACGCTCAGCTGCCGCCTTGCGCTCCTCATCTTTTTTCTTATTCGCAGTTGCCGTCGCACGTGCCGACGCGGCCTTACGATCGTCATCTTTTTTCTTCTTCGCTGCTACTTCTGCCCGCGCGGCAATAGCCTTGCGATCGTCGTCTTTCTTCTTCTTCGCCGCTACTTCTGCCCGCGCTGCAGCAGCCTTGCGATCGTTGTCTTTTTTCTTCTTCGCCGCTACTTCTGTCCGCGCGGCGGCGGTCTTACGATCCGCTTCTTTTTTCTTCTTCGCCACTGCCTCCGCCGCCTTTAGCTGGTGCTCTTTCTCCTCCGCCGTGTCTTCCGCCTGTACAATCCTACTCTTCACAGCGGTGCGCTTCTTCTGGTCGATCTGCTTTTTCACTTTCGGCTTCGGCTTAGACTCCACGTCCCGCACTGGCACCGTCTCCTTCTCCTTCTCCGGAACTGGCTCCACCACTGGCTCCACCACCGGTGCGGGCTCTTGCACTGGCTCCGGCTTCACCTCTGGCTCCGGCGGCGGGAGCGGCAGGGCGATACGCGACTCGGGATCATCCATCGGACGCGCTGAATTCAAGGTCGGTAGCTCACGCAGCACTGGTGAATCCAATAGCCGCTCGACATCCTCGGGCAACTCCTGCACCGAATCCGGCAAGTAGGCCGGCAAAAAATCGTTGGTGTCCTGCCAGTCGACCGGGGCGGCTTGCTCAGCGGGCGCCATGCCCGCCAGCGACATCTGATCGTCCCGGTCTAAGAAGATCACAAAGTACACCAACACGGCGATCACGAGAACATGAAGCACCGCCGAGTAGGCGACGGAAAACCCAAAGTCAGATTCTTTTCTCATCCTTCAGCCCAGCTTGAACCTACTCGGGTGCCCCCGGTTTCGTGACCACACTCACCGCTGTCACCTGCGCGTTGCGCAGAGCGTCCATCACGCCGACTAGATCTTGCACGGTAAGCTCGCTGTGGGCACGAATGATCACTCCCATCTTCGGGTTCTTCTGCTTTAACTGGCGCATCCCTGCCTCCAACTCGGAGTATTCGAGTTCGACGCCCTCCAGATCCATGTTTCGATTCCGATCGATCGAAATCGTGAAAACACTCTCCGGGTTAACCTGATCGTTTGAACCCTTGCTGCTCGGGATCACCAGTTCGGAACTCTCGGCCAAGAATGGCGCGGTAATCATGAAGATGACCAGCAACACGAAGGCCAGGTCCAGCAGAGGCGTCACATTCAGCTCTGCCAGGGTGCCGAGTTCCTGCGTGTGGCGGCGAGATTTTAATCGTTGGGACATACTTGATCAATCGTAGTAGTTCAGCCAATCAATTGGATTCGGTCACCGAGTCGAGATCGAATTCCCCATCGATCAGCGCCGGCTCCCCACGCTTCACGATGCGGTGGCTCGGCACAGGTTCTTCCCTTAGCGCTGGCTCAGGCTCTGGCGGAGCTAGACTCTCATCTCCCTCAGGTTCAACGGCACCAACTGGGGCGAGCTCTTTTACATTGAGGCGCTTCTTCTTCACCGGTGCCGCCATCGGCGGGCTGGGGACGATCATCTCCGGCAGGGGCACGGGGGCTGCCGCTGCGGCTGCGGCCACCGCACGCATTTCAACCGCATGGTCAACATACCAGCGTTCGAAATCGAGGCGCAACTCAGCCGCGTAATTGTCCATCCCCATGACCATCGTCCGAATGCGGTTTACCAGAAAGTTGTAGCCGAACATCGCGGGGATCGCGACCAGCAGCGCCACCACCGTGGTCACCAGCGCTGCCGAAACGCCTGGCGCCATTGTCTTAAGGCTGGCAACACCCGCCGAGGAAGCCACTGCAGAGAAAGTGTCCATCACGCCCCACACCGTTCCTAACAAACCCAGAAACGGAGCCCCGCTCACCGCCGTAGCCAGCACCGTCATCTGCGCCTCGAGCCTGCCCGTCGCGCCGCTCACAGCACGATCCATCGCATTCGAAACCGCATCTAGCTGAGAGGGGCGCAGTTGCTCAGCCGCCTCGACCCGATCTCGGAAATTATCATCCGTCTCGCTCGATCCCGTGAGGTGGAAGGTCAGCTCTCGAGCGCCCGCTTGGTAGACGCCAGAAATTGGCGACCCCTGGACGAGTTCACCCTTCTCATACAGATTCAACGGATCGCGCTCTTCGCGATAAGCCTGCAGAAACCGTCGATCACGACGCGATGCCCGTGCCACCAGACGAAACTTGCTGACCATCACCGCCCAAGAAAAACACGAAAGCAGCGCCAGCACCGCACACACCACCACCCCAGGCCAGGAAGACTCTTTGATGGCAAACCAAAAGCCATTCTCAGCAAGAATCGGAGTAAAAGAGCTCAGAAAATCAAAATTCATCAAAAAGGGAGTTCAGTTTAGATTTGTAAATATTTAGAATACCTTAACTAATAAGCACTATCCCCTATAATTTTAAGATTTTCAACCAGAATTAGAGGCGCAGTAAGCCGTTTGCATCTCCGAATTTTAAAAAACACCCAAAGCTCTTGATCGAAGGCTCCGTGGAAGGCTGATGCAGTACAGCCGCAGCAGGTGGCAGATGCCTTTAGGCGAAGGCGCAGCCATGTAGCGTAGGCTTCAGCCTGCGTTGGTGACGACATTCCCCTTCACATATGGCCAGTGTTTGCACCGACACACTAGAGAGTCTTCGGGTTCCGTTGGCCCACTGGCCATAAGAAAACGGCAGCGCGCTGGCGGTCGCAGGCAAAAACCTACGCTACGGCGCTTCTCGTTGCATTGTCTAAAGGCATTGCAACCAGGAGTGGGACGATGCTCGATTCCAATCTCAAAGATCTCGACTTGTGCGGCCGGTTGGCTGAGCTGATGGTGGGGAGTCTGTGAAACTCATTGTAGGAGTTATTGATCTGGAGAACGATCCGACAGACGCTTCAACCCATGCAGGCGCAAAATCTCACCTTCCTCTTTCTGGTTCTAATCGGGTTTTCCCTTCCAGATTCTCGCGCGGCCGATCAAGAATCGATCCATGTAACCGTCACCGGGCGGCTTCAGACAGGCATCGTTGCGATCGGCGGTGAGACAACCGGCACCACGATCACCGCCAAGGGAGTGACTTGGGAACTGCATTTCGGCCAAGAATTAATGCTAAGTGAGCGCGTATCCAAACTCGGCGGCAAACTGGTCACCGTCAGCGGCAGCCTCGCGCGCCGCAAGGGAGTTGAAACCGGGGAGCGCTGGATCGTCTCGGTGACCAAGCTTAAAATGGCTGGCGAGAAGAAAAATCCACCGATCGATGCAAAGCCGAAACGGGATACGAGCCAGATCGAAATTTCGGGCGACGATCGAAAGGCGATCATCGATGTCACCAGCAAGTTCGGGATCGACACCGCGACTCTGACGCGTCGGACCGAGCACTGGCCAAATGAGACCCTCGTCCGCCTTCACCTAAGCGGTTTGGAATCGTTCAAGATCGAAGCCGGGAAGATTGCTGTCAACTGGTCGGTCTCCAGCACGGGCGACCACCAATCACGGGTGGCGCTTCTCAAAGCCGGAAAAGAAACACCGATTGCGAAAGGTAGTCCCTACTACAGCCTAGTAGCCATCGTTGACAGCAACGGCAAGATCCCTCTCAAGGGCGGCTACTTCGAAGTCCCTCTACCAGCGAAACTGCTCGAGGACAACCCGGATACGATCACTTTGCGCTGGATCGATTTCTATCGCTAGCCCCAGATCAGCCGGGTAAAAAGTAGCTTCGATTTCCAACCCGGAATGACGGCAATGGCTAGCGTCGGATCCAGCGACTCCCCTGAGCCACCGTCCACTGAAACTTGCGCGCCGTCTCGCGAATCAAAAATGGCAGATCTTTCACCTCGTCCAACTCAAAATCGCCATCAAGCTCACGCTGCAACCAATCGATCGTGCGACCCTCAGGCCAATTCTCCGGAGGTGTAAACTCCCCCAACCAAGTGCACGGTGTCGTCAAAATTAGCTCGCCGCCACTTCCGACCAATTCGCCCAGACGACGCAGTAGCCGACTAGGCTCGGGCAAGCGACAGATCAAATTGGCCGCGTGCACCAGATCAAAGCCCTCAATATCAGCACGTAAGTCCATCGCGTCGCCAACCTCAAACGACACCAGTTCCGGGCGCGAACAAGTAGGTGCCTCGGCGACCAGTGGGGTCTTCAAACTCCCCTCCTCCAGACGTTGATAGCCTAACGAAGCACCACTCCTAATCTTCTCTGCCGTCTCGATGAAAGCGTTCGAAAAATCGATCCCCACGACGGAGTCGCAAAACTTCGACAGCTCGAAAGACGATCGCCCCACGGCACACCCCAGATCCAGAGCACGACCGCGCGGTCTTCCCACGTCCATCATCGCCGTCACCGATCGGATGGCAAACCCCAACGCCCCCACCGGGCCATCCGGATAGGTCAATACCTCCTCATCACTCCCGTAGTGGAAGAGTAAGTATTCGTCGACCAGCTTCTGCGTCTCGTAGGGATTCATCCTCTAGGTTCCAGGGCACTAACGCAGGGCAGAGAGCAGGTACTCCGATGGCGTGAAGTTTTCGATCAGCACCTCGCGCTGATCGCCACGCTTCATCCGCACTTGGCTGATGTTAAAGTTGGGCGTCTTGTGCGGTGCAAACAGGATGTCGTCGTGGGTAGAATTCTCGTGCTTCTTGAACATGCTCGGGATGATGTCGCCACCGAGATGGTCGTCGCGCCCGGTCGCCAAGTGGCAGGTGCCCAGCACTTTTTCATCTTGAATATCTGCCCCCGAAACCGGTAACACCTGCGTGCCAAATCCGAGTTCGCCCAAGGTTCCAGTCATCGGGTCGTCAGCGAGGCGCGCGTTGTGCGCATTGATCGTCGCCTGATTGCCTTCGATCAAGGTCGATTTGACGATATTGCGATCCTGCACATCGAGCACACCTAGCGTGCCGTCCTCATACTTCATCGGGAACTCACCATTGGCATCCACTGGAACGAAGTAGACTTCGCCGGCCGGTAGGTTCGCAATGTCGGGGGCCTTCCCTTTGCACAAGCCATGTGACTTCTGCGCCTCCTGGCCGTCGAGGATCAGCTTGGCCGTTAGCACTCGACCACCCTCGAGCGCAAAGTCGATTTCGATCTCATCCGCCCCGGTCATCTGCAGGCGAAGCTTCTCCGCATCGGAGCCCACCTCTTCGTAGTCAACCGCCAACCCAGTGCTCAGGATGATATCGTTGAGACCATGCATCGTTGCGCCACGGAACCCGTGAATTTTGCACTTCTCGGTCAGCGGCGCTGTCGCGCTGAAAGTCGATACGCAAAGGATCAGATCGTAGTTCGGATAGATATCTTTCTCCAGTGAGAGCTCGTTCCCCTCGGCATCCCAACATGGGTCTGAGAGATCGAGGTTGGAGCCATAGGTCATCTTGAAGGAGAACATCTCACCTCCATTCATCCCGAGATCATCCATCGCCCCGTTCTTCAGTCCGAGAAAAAATTCCTCGTAGGCTTTGGTCTGTACCTCGCGACCCGGTTGGTCGCGGAAAGCGTAGTTTTTCATCTCGGTGGCAGGATCATCTCCATCGATCAACACGCAGACCCGACAGCCTTGCGTCGGTTCAAAAACGGTGCCCAAGAGACGGACAAGATCAAATTCGGGGAATTCCCGTTGTGACGGGTCGGCAACGATTTCGGCTAGGCTAATTGTATTCATCATCTATGTTTGGAGGCTTACGTTTAGAACTTTATTCCGGACGCGGCCGAAGAACGCACAACCCAACATATGAGCGATCGTAGTCAACCAACAATCGTGGTGACCGGATGCACCCGCGGCCTCGGCCGTGCCATGGTCAAGGCCTTCACCGAGCGGGGCGCGACCGTGATCGGCTGTGCCCGTTCGCAGCAACACATCGATGCGCTACAGGCACCTGATCGATTCCATTCTCTCGATGTGACGGATGATCTGGCCGTCAAGACGTTCGCAGCCGACTCGATCGCCAAGTTCGGCGCGCCCGATTTCCTCATCAACAACGCCGCCCTGATCAACCGCAACGCACCGCTGTGGGAAATTTCCGACGCAGAATTTGCGGAGGTGATCGACGTGAATATCAGGGGCACCGCCAACATGATCCGCCATTTCGTCCCGGCGATGATCGAACGCGGTAGCGGGGTGATCGTCAACTTCAGCTCGGGTTGGGGGCGTTCGACCTCTCCAGAGGTAGCTCCGTATTGCGCCACGAAATTTGCCATCGAAGGGCTCACCGCCGCACTCGCCCAAGAACTGCCCGTCGGCCTGGCAGCAGTCGCCCTCAATCCAGGGGTCATCGACACGGACATGCTGCGCAGCAGTTTCGGCACCGCTGCTGGCAGTTACCCCAGCCCGGAGGAATGGGCAGAGGCGGCGGTTCCATTCATCGCCAATCTTGGATCAAAAGACAATGGATCCGCTCTAACAGCACCGTAGCAATGTGTACTGGCGCACATCGGATTTTGTGAAAAATGAAATCACCAACCCCGTCCCTGATCAAGGAGCTTGGGAAATCTCGCCCCGAGTGTCTCTTAGTGAGGGGGTTGGACGCCCCCTGCTTCTTTGTCTCAGCACTGGTGCGTAATCATCACCATTCGTGATGCCTGCTACTTGAAAGGCCATCTCACAGCAAAAAACCGAAAAAAGCGGTAATATCTTCCCTCGGCGGGCAGATAGTAAGTGGGAGCATTCCTTTTCCCTACCCAATCGCCACTCACCACTTACCCCCGTCCCAACCCGATGCCAGACGACAATCACTCCAGCTTCGCAGAACTCTACTCCCGCTGCCACCTGCCGCTCCTGCGCTACGTCATGACGATGCTGCCCAACCGCGCCATTGCTGAAGACATCGTCCAAGAGACCGCAAAAAATCTCTGGGAAAAATTCGATCAATACGACCACTCACAACCGTTCCTGCCCTGGGCGCGAAAATTTGCCTACTTCGAAACGCTCAACCAACGCCGCAAACTTGCAGTCCGTCGCAAATATTTCTGCAACGATCTTGTCGAGACCTTCGCCGATGAACGCGAACAGGCCGATCCCGCGCTCGATCAGCAACGCGAGGCGCTCGGCGAGTGCCTCGCAAAACTCGACGGCCCAGCGCGCGAACTCCTTTTGGAACGCTACGCGAAAGAGCGATCGCTGACCGACGTCGCCGCCAGCATGGGACGCTCGCGCAATTCCCTCTACGTCATGATGCACCGCATCCGCCAGAAACTCGCCGACTGCGTCACGCGAGAGATCGATCGTGAGAGCCTTGCGTCCTAAAGCACCCAGACATTTTTGAAACAATCACGAACATGGACACGCCAGATAAAAGAGAGGAGTTCGCCCGACTCGTCTCGCGCCTTCTCGACGAGGACACCCTAACGCCGGAAGAGCGCTCGCAGCTCAACGAAACGCTGTTGGCCGATGCCGACGCGCGCCGGCTTTACATGCATTACATCGACATGCAGTTGGAGTTCGCATGCATCACCGAACATGAAGTTATCAGCGAGGAGCAGCTCGCCGACATCGTGAAGCAAAATGCAGCTCCACTGGCGCGATTGGTCGCCGATGATTCCGGTGATAGCAACTGGACCCGCGAGGTCAACAAGACACCAAGGAAACGTTGGCCAGAAATGGTCTTGGCTGCCGCAGCCGCTGTTGTGATCATCGGGTTTACGATCAAGAACGTCCAGCGACCAGCCACCCAACCCGCTGTCGGACTGGTCGAAAATGCTACCGGTGAAGTGCAGTTCGTAAGCAGCGGGAGCGAGACCGAGGACGCCACCCCAGGCATCCAAGTGAGGGCAGACCAGACGCTCGTGACCAAAGGTGACAAGAGCTCAGCGGTGTTCGTCTTCGATGATGACACGTCCCTTGTCGTCGCCGGCGACACCCAAATCTCCACCGTCGACGGTGCCAAGCGGATCCAGGTCACCAACGGTGCCGTCGCCGCCTCAGTCAGCCCGCAACCGGTCGGCAAACCGCTGATCGTCTCGACCCCCATCGCCGACATCGAAGTGGTCGGCACCCGTTTTTCCGTCAACCATCAGTCGGATCTGACCGACCTCGCGGTGACCCAAGGCGTCGTCATGATCAGGCGCCACTCAGACGGATACATGCTCAAAGTTCCAGCCGGGAAACGGGTCTTCGCCGGCTCTGGCGGCATCCCGCGCCTCGAGAGCATCCCGACCCTCGCCTCGAGCTGGCGTGCCGATTTCGAAGACGGTCAGCGACACGCCAATTGTCACCTCGGCGAGCCGATCACCGAGGGTCTACCTGACAAGTCCCGCGGTGCGATCCAAGCGTCCAGTGTCGAGGATTCCAACCGGCCCGGCAACGCCTCCGAACAGATCGCCTTCGGCAGCCCCTGGGTGGAAGGGCTCGTCCTCGCACGCGAGAAGACCCATCTCCACATCCGCTACAAATTGGAGAACCCCGGCCCGCTCCAGATCCAGGTAGACACCCGGACAGACGGACCAAAACCTCAACTCGCCAGCTACCAATTCGACCAGTTTGAGGCAAGCGCTCCCGGCCAGTGGATCAATGCCCATATCCCGCTTACAAAATTTCAGAATCCGAATGATAGCAGCGATCAGACCATGGCCGGGGAAATCCCCCTCAACCTCCTCGTCGTCGCCCGTGTCCCCAACACTGGCCTCGTCATCGACGAGATCAGCCTGAACTCCTCCGGAACAGGAAAATTTGAATCGGCTCCCGTGCAGTAGGACAATTCACCTGATTCGCTTGGTAGAAAAGATTCTCGTCGCCCCTCCGCCCCCCATTGGCTATAGTACTGGTCTTGCCCTTACCCCATTTTCGGGCAGCCTACATCGCCCCCCATGGACGAAGGAAAGCCCACAGATTCGACCTCCCGCGAGGATGCCCCCACGCACAGCGCCCGCTTCTCTCCCTATGCGCCCAGACGCGCCGAGAAGCCACTCAAACTCCCAGACGTCTCCGATCGTGACAAGCTAAGGCAAGCCACCGCAGCGATCGTTCAGCAGGACATCCCACTCACCGAAGCGGCGGAGAAGTATTCGGTCGACCCCG
>JBLHKE010000225.1:0-10491 GCA_047619485.1 Verrucomicrobiales bacterium
GATGATAGCAGGCTATTTGAGTTGGAAGCTAACGCGGGTGATGGCCAAAATAACCAGCAGATTGTAGGAGTTATTTACTGACAAGCCCTTAGCGACGCGGGATCAAGCGCCTTTTGATTCGACCTGCGAAGGCACGGACGCTGCGCTTGAGCTGCGTGGTCGGCCCAAGATGTCGTTTCAGCGCGAGGTCACCGAACGTATCAGTGTGGTCGATCAACTCGTAGCCGGGCACTTGCCCGCTTCCGCAGTTCACATTTGAAATCAGAAACTGCTCGTGGGGCAAGGCGTGGATCGGGCAGCGCAGCCCTTCGGCAAAGTGGGCGGCGAACGGCGAGACCAAGGTCGGCTCGAAACGCGGGACGTGCTGCCAGATCGAGGGACAAAAATCGTCCCCTCCCATCAGTCCGCCCTGCCGGACTTTTGGCAAATACGCAACCATATCGATGGCGATACCGCGCAAGGTGTGGTCACCGTCGATGTAGACGAGGTCGATCTCACCATCGGGGATCTCGTCGATGATCTCCGTGGTCGTCCCGCGCAGCACTACCCGGCGGTCGGCAGCAAACTCGGTCTTCTCCATGGAATCCTTGTAGTAGCCCTCGAACACATCATTCTCGACGTTGGCCGGCTTGTTCCAGTTCTCCAGATTCCGCCAAGGGTCGACCATGTAGTATTTCTCGATGCCCTTGCAGCCTGACAATACAGCCTCCGCGAAATCACCGCGGAAGACGCCCACTTCGACGATCGACCGAATATTGAACGAGTTGATGATATCGATCCACAAGCTAGTGCGCCGGTCTGTTGACTTCACCGCGGATGTGATCAGTTCTCTCGAGTTCGTTTCCATAATGATGTGATGAAGTTAAGTAAGAAAGTCGCGAGGCTAGCAGCCCGCCAGAGACTCGCTGGTAGTCTTGAAGAGTGCAAGCCTTAGCATCTGCTCAGCCTTTGATGACCCCAAACTTGCCAAACTCGATCGAGGAATCGATGTCGTTCTCACTCACAAATTCCCGAAACGCTTGCTCCGCTCCGTCATATTTGTTGTCAGGCTTACAGTCATCGACGATGAGAATCCCGCCTTTGCCCAAGAGAGGGTAGATTTTTTCCAGGGCTGATTTGGTCGGTAGATACAGGTCTACATCGAGGAGCACGAAGGCCAGATTTCCGAGTTCGCCATAATCAAACTCGGCGGCGTCTGCTTCGTGCGTAGTGACCCGACTAATCCTGTTTCTCACCAACATCTGATCAAACCACTTTTTGTCATTCAGAGCATAATCAGAGTAGTCGGCACCGCGTTTGCTGCGCTGCTCGATCTCGAAACTCACCTGGGCATCGCGAAAACCACTGAAGGTATCGATGCAATGGTAAGCCTTATCGTCTAGCGACGGATTCTTCTCCAACTCGTTGTCCAGATGCCGATTGAGAAAAACGGTCGTAGCACCGCGGGCACATCCGATTTCAAGAAAACTACCTTCCGCGCGGAGACCGCGTCCGATGCATTCGCAGAGGTACCACAGTTCACAAGGATTGAAGAAATACTCGTAGTGGTGATGGAGGTATTTCTTAAGAGGGGACTGGTATTGCACCCCCTTGATGAATTTACTAATCGAACGCTTGATAGACATTTGGAGAATAGAAGTGTTGATCAGAGGCTCTCGCTTGGAACCTCTGGGTTCAGGATATCGTTGATGAACCCTTCGGATCCGGTCCTAGACGAGACGGTCGCCGGTACGCCGACGACCACCGATCTTCGGCCGACCGATTTGGTGAGGAACGAATTCGCGCCGATCACCGAGTCGTTGCCGATTCTGATGTCGCCGCTGATCCGGGCTCCAGGTCCGATGAAAACTCGATTCCCGATAACAGGATGCCCCAATTTCGCCGCCGGGCCGGCCGATCCTATCGACACGTCGTTGTTGAGGTTGCAGTTCTCGCCAATCACCGCCTTCGGGTTGATCCAGATGCCTCCCCAATGGCCGATCAACAGACCACGGCCAACTCTGGCGGCAAGCGGGATTCGGATTCCATATTTTCTGGCTTCGCGATTGCCGAAGATGGACAACATCGGACCAAAAATGAACCTCGCCAGCGGCCGGCGCTTGAGGTATTTCCGCGTCCGGAAGTACCAGGTGCACCTGAACCCAGGGTTGCGAAGAAAGCATCGGAGAGAGATCCCAAAACCGGTCTTCTGTTGGTAGCGGAACACGTCGGCGCGGAGGTAAGCTCGCAGATCGCACAATGAGGCCGGATCGAAGTCATCAGAAGGCCCGTCTTCGTCCTCGGGTTGCGGGGATTCATCATCATCGCCATCACGGCGAAACTGGCGAACCAGATCTTCGGTGACGAATGCAATGCCTGCAAATTGGTCCTCGCTGAGGTTCAATTCCCGCAGCGCAACTCTGGCAGCATCGGAAAAGATTGGCTCGACTGCGGGCTGACCTCCAGGCGTTCGCGGTTCAGGCTCGGATACTGAATCGGAAAATACCGGGGGCGAGGATTGGAAGATCCGCGCGATGGTAGTACCCACCTCGACCTCGTCTCCAACTTTAAAGGCACAGGCGATGTAGCCATCGTGCTCTGCTTCGAGGGTCAGGTTCGCCTTCGACGTCTCAATCTCGACAACCGGATCACCCTTGGAGACGCGGCTGCCATTCCCCACGTGCACGGCAACGATCTGAACCGTTTCGTCGTTGATCGATTCTTGGGCGACGATTATTTCCTGAAGTGGGCTCATTGGATAAATTCAACGATCGTTCGGATGATGCGTGCACGCGTGGGGAGAATCTCATCCTCCAAGCTTCGAACCGACGGAATGGGAAACGGAAGCGCGCCGATCCGCAGGGAACGCTTCAGCTGTTCCGGTGAATGCTCCATGACGGAGGCAACGATCTCCGCACCAAAGCCCGCCCCGAGGCTGCCACTCTCAAGCACGACCAGCGATCCAGTGCGCCGTATCGAATCGAGTATCGGGCGATAGTCGATCGGGGACAGGGAGGAAAGCACGAGAATCTCGGGCAGCGCTTCAGTCGCGCAGAAGACCGGGTTGATCGAGGGGATCAGTTCGGCCAGCGTGCCTCCATAGGTGACAACGGTGTACTTCGGAGTGGCCGAAGTCGGGCGGATACGGACGGTTGGAAAGGTAGTATTTGAACTTTCCGAGATGAAGTTTGGCAGATCAGGCGGGCCGACTCGCACCCCGTAATCCAACTTGTTCTCGATGAGAATTACCGGGTGTGATTCATCGAGTATTGGACGGACGATGTCTCTCGGATCGACGAGACGGTTCAACGCCAATACTTTGACGTTATCGATTCCCAGGAGATGCTTGTCGAGCGTCTGAGAGTGGGTCGGTCCATATCCCCTGCCCCCACCCATCGGCGTCCTGAAAACCACCGGACAGGTCGCATGGCGATTGTACATGTGGAAGAATTTCGACGCGTGATTGACGATCTGATCGAATGCCAATGTCACAAAATCGCCAAACATCAGTTCGACGAATGGTTTCATGCCAGCGAGGGCTAGACCGTTGGCCATTCCGGAGATCGCCGCCTCGCTAATGGGCGTGGAAATGACACGGTCTGGATGTTTCGTCGAGAGTCCCTTCGTGACCTTAAATGCCCCGCCGTATGGATCCACGATATCTTCGCCGAGAAAGACAACCCGCGGATCCTCGTCCAGGCACGAGTGAAAGGCGGAGTTGAGAAGTGAAACCTGACGCTCCCCCGTCGCCCGGAGTGGCGTCCAGCTTAGCGCTTCCGGGTCTTGGATCGATCCAGGGGAGGTGTAAGATTGAAGATCCAACTCGTCGAGTTCAGCCACCTCGTCGATCACCTGATTGATCTCGTCACGCAGTTCCCGCCGCAGCGAAACGAAAGTAGGATCATTCGCCCGCTCGAGGCGGGTTAGTACATCGCGCTCCCGCAGGACGGCGATCTCAGATTCGGAACGGTCGTCGTCCCCTTTTGAATGTGCGTTGAGACGGACCGTGTCGACTAGGAAGAAGGCCGGCCGGCGTTGTTCGCGGACATACTCGATCGCCTCGGACGCAGCCGGTAACAGTGATGTCGGATCGTCGGTGCTTCCCTGGTAGGATCGAATACCGAAAGCTTCGGCGCGGGCGGTGATGTCTCCTGCAATGGTGGCTGAGGTGGGCGTCGACTGCGCATATTGGTTGTGCTCGCACACGACTAGCAGCGGGATCTGGAGCTTTGAAATGAGATTCAACGTTTCGTAGACAACGCCCTCGCCGAGGGTGCCATCGCCAATAAATACGACGCCGATACCGGAGGTTTTTTTCAACGACCTGCTCAACGCTAGCCCGGCCGCGACCGGCACGATGCCCCCCTGGATGCCGTTAGAGAAAAACCCCTCCGCACACAGGTGCTGGCTAGATCCTACACCTCCGCATACCCCGATCGCTTTCCCCATCAGTTCCGCGATCAGATTGCGGAACTCACCGGTGAAAGCGATGAAGTGGCCATGGCAGCGATGGTTGGAGAAAATGCAATCTCCAGGCTCCAACTGGCCGGCAAACGCTAGGGCAGAGAACTCCTGTCCCACACAGGTGTGGACCGTCCCATTCAACTTGCCTTTTGAAAAGAGAGCTAAGAACGCCTCCTCGACCTCACGGATTTGGATCGCCTTTCTCAGCAGCGATTCGGAAAGCTGATCCGTCGCAGTAGAAGTCGCGGAGCCGTCGCCGGGGGGAACATCCAAAAGAGATTTAATCTCGAGAGGCGGCTTCATACTGGGTAGATCACGAAAATCATCGTTGCCTAATTCCTACCAGACTATTCGTCGTCACCGGTATCAATCATGTTGTCACTGAAGTTGACTGCCCCAGGTCCGTCCCACCAATTCTTCGCTTCCTCGTAGCTCTCGAACTTCTGATTCACCATCAGGTTGATCTCAAAATTGACCTCGTCGCGAAAGGCGGCGTCCTCGTTCGCCAGACCTTGCATCAACACCTCGAAGGCTGGTTTGGAATGCATTCGCCCCAGTTCGACGATCGTCGTCTTGCGCACTTCGTAATCAGACGCGCCGATGGTCGCGCCATACACCTCTAGCTGCGTCTTCTTGTGAAGTTCATTGACCGACTCCATCGCGTAAGCTCTCACCTCCGAACTGGGATCGTTCACCGCGCCCATGACAAGATCCGGAACTTCATCGGGAAGATCAATCAATGACATGATCGTCTGCGCCGCCTCGATGCGGAGTCCCTCATTAGGCTCCCGCAAGGAGGCGCGGATCACGCTAGCGAGTTGCTCGGGTCCAGTGGCCTGCTTGCGCCCCAAGACTTCGATTTTTTCTGCGGGAGTCGCCGCGTCCTTGAACTCTTGGGTCCACTCGTTGTCCTCCTCGTCCTCGACTGGCCAATTCCTCTCCACATAAGAGTTCTTAAACACAACCTCGCGGACACCCGCTTGATCGCCGCTATTCATCCCGCTAAGCGAGGTTTGCTCCTTGGCGGCCGGATTTAAATCTGGTTGTTTTTGGTCGCTTTTCTTCGCGCAGCCCGTTGCGAAACCAATAGTGAGGTAGAGGAGTAGATGACGTTTCATAGCAATCATCCAACCTGCAACGATTCCATGGTTTTTACAATTGCCAATTAAGCCGAGGGCTAGATCAACACGGCCCCATGGTAGATCTCAGCGTAGCCATTGATGGCACTTGCAGAAGCTAGCTTGGATTGTGCAAAGCGCCGGGCGGCACTGCCGATCTCGCTACGCCTATCCCGATCCGAAATGAGCTGAAGGATCTCGTTAGAGATCGCGCTCGGCTGATCAGAGCTCAAGATAAATTCCCGCCCCTGCCCTCCAAATTCGGTCTTCGGGAGTCCGCTGAATGGCGTCACCACGCAGGGGAGCCCGCTCGCCATCGCCTCGATGACAGCGTTCGGCATGCCTTCGACCGCCGAGGTGAACGCAAAAACATCCGCAGCCTGATAGTAAGCTTCCACGTTGTCGACTTCACCGGTAAAGACCACGCTGCCGGGGGAACACTTCGTCGCCGCCGCGCTGACACGATCACAGTAGCGGCTGAATGAATCTCGGTGGCTATCGACCGCGAGTGTGTCACGCACTTTGTTCTCGCCGACGATGACCAGTTGGGAATTTGGTTCGACTGCGTTCAATAGCTGAAACGCCTCGACGATCAGGTGAGTGCGTTTTCGCTCCATCACCGAGCCGACCGACAGTACGGTAAACGCATCCGTCGCCAAGCCCAGTTCCTGCCGCAGCCGAGCCTTTCCAGCTTCATCATCGAGCGGCCTGAATCGCTGGACATCGATGCCGTGTGGGATGATCGAATACTTACGCCGCAGCCCCTCCGAACCCAACGAAAAAGCATCACGCATCACGGTGGTGCCAGCCGTAATCCGATCCACCGAAGCCGAATCGAGTCGGGTTCTGAGCGTCCTCCTGATACCACGCAGGCTCAGCAGTGGGGGTTGGAAGCTCGGCATCATCGTCCGCACCAGCAGCACACGGTGTCCGAATTTTCGAATCCGCCTCACAAGCGGGCGCAGTTTCGGGTCGAAGCCGAAGATCTGCACCGTGCCCGGCGCCGCACGTTTGAGTTCATCGAGCATCGACAGCAGTAGCTCTTCCATGTCCGTGTACCCGGCCCCCTCGACCGGGATCCGCCGGATCCTCTCGAGGCCGGTGTCTTCGACCTCTGGCAAGGCCGGGTCGGTCAGCGAAGTGATCACATAAAAGTCAACGCCCTTCGCTGAGAGCCCTGGGAGATAACGCCGGAAACGCTCGGTCGCCCCAGTTAGGGTCGGAAAATAATTCCTGGTGAAAAAGTAGACCGGTGTGCGCCCCTCGGGCATCGACCTTGGCAAAAAATCCGCGATCATCGATCCCCTCTCCGCTCGGTGAGAACGTTCTCGCAGTGGTGCATGAAAATAGCGGTCGCGCGCGCCCACCCATATTCGGCCCTGGCGAGGGCGCTGCCGCCTGCACTCAGCCGTTTCCTCATGGCAGGATCTGCCGCCATCCGGCTGACGGCCGCAGCGAAATCCTCGGCAGAATCGGCAATCAATAAATGCTCGCCGTCCACCAGGCCGAGCCCCTCAGCTCCGATCGAGGTCGACACCACCGGCACACCTGCCGCGAGCGCCTCCATGATCTTGATCCGCGTGCCACCACCTGAGAGCAGCGGCACGATGAGAAAAGCGCAACGCGCCAGATAGGGGCGCACGTCATCCACCGTCCCGGTCACTTCTATCTGGGAATCGTTTTCGCCCATCGCCTTGATCGAGGCCGGGGGACGCCGGCCGATCACCAGCAGGTGCGAGTCAGGAGTTTTCGTCTTCACCGTGGAGAAAATGTCTTTCACAAACCACTGCACCGCTTCGATGTTCGGCATCCAGTCCATCGATCCGAGGAAGCCGATCGTCGCCGGGCCATCCGAACCATTCTCGCTGGGTTGGAAGTAATCAGGGTCGACCCCAGTCGGGACATCTCCCAACACGTTGCCAAGCCCGTATTCATCACGCGCGAAGGCGGTGTCCTCGGGCGAAACCATGATCACTCCGTCGAACAGTTCAGAGAGCCGCCGCTCGCATTTCGCCATCCGTTTGAACTGGCTGCCAAAGTACCATCGCGCGATCGGGTTGCGCTTGCCCGCGGCGAGACGTTTCCAAATCTGCGCTTCCACGTTGTGTTGGAACAGCACCGTCGGCACGCCGAGCGATTCGCCGATACGCAAAAAATTTGCTGCGGGGAAAAGAAAATCACAGACTACCAGATCGAACTTCTCTTCCGTGCAAAGCCGCACGATCTCGGCCTCCATCGCTTTGGAGCGATATTTAGCGACCGCGTAGGGGAGAGATGAAAACACCAGATTGCCAAACAGCTCGGTGAAAAAACGTGGCGAGCCGGTAGCAGCCTCCGCCCATGGCAACCAGCGCTTGGTGGCAGCATAGCTGGAATCCGCTTCCTCCGGCGCGAGTGGCGTGCCCTTTTCCTGCAAGGCAAGGTAGGTCACCTGATGCCGCTTGCTCAGTTCGGTGAGCATCGCGTGCGTGCGCTTCTTGCCCCCCGAATCGAGCGGATAGAGCGGACCGGATTTTACCCAGAGAATTTTGAGAGCTTCGGACATCTAGTTCTGGGAAGATCTTCTGAAAGCTGACAGCAGGATTGCCCGCTCAGATTTACGCAGTACGAACAGAAACGCAAGAGGCGCAAAGTAGAGGAACTGCGTGGCCGAAAGCAGCACCAGTCGCGGATAATTGGCCTCCCGGAACGGGTGGACGAAGTAATAGAATGGCGCAAGTATCAACAGCGAGATCGTGAGCGGTTGCGCAAGAGTCCTGCCATAAAAATCTCCGAAGCTGACACGCCCGACCCGACAAATGATGAGCGGGTAGACGATCATGTAGATGACTAGCATCTCCACAAACGTCGCCCAGACGACCCCGTAGATCCCGAAGAAACGCACCAGGATCAGGCTCAAGATGAGGTTGCAAACCCCACCAATGATCCCTGTGATCGCCAGGTAGCGGTGCTGGGCGAGAGAGTAGAGATAGCTGAGGCTCGGGTACTGCATCAGCGCAAAAATATACGGCACCATCAGGATGGCGAGAATGTGGTAAGAAATTTTAAAATCATCGCCCATCCGAGCACTCACCCAGCGCTCGAGAAACTGGTAGCCGTAGAAAATCAGCGAGGTTCCACAGAACACCGCGATCACTGTGCTCAGACGCGTCGCCATGGTAAATTGCCGCGTCGATTCCTCAGCCGAATTGGTTTTCCCCTGAGACTGACTGAAGACCGCCAGAAGTTGGCCACCGAGCACCGCCCCGACGACGTCCATGAGGTAGATAGGAAATCGGGTGCCGATCGAGTAGACCGCGACCGACACATCCCCGATCACCGTGCCAATAATGATCGGGTCAACCCTCGAGCGGAGGCTCTTGCCGAGACTGTTGATAAACGAGATGCTCGAGTAGCTGACAATTTCTCTGCGCCGCTCGGGATTGACGGCCGCGCGGTTGATACCAACAGCCAAGACCGAAGACTTCCAGGCGGAGAAGAGCACGATGGCGTACTCGAGGAAGCCGACACTGACATTGATGATCGCTAGGGTGAGCAAGCCGTGGCCGTGGGTCAGAAAGTAGTAGATCAACACGTTGCCGAGGACGATCTGGATCGACGAGGCCAGCACCAGCAGGTCATAGCGGAGGTGGCTTTTTAGCAGCGATCGAAAAACTCGAACCGGGAAACCGACGCTGAGAAACAAGCCGTAGAGCAGAACGATCCAGCGGGCGAGCTCAGTCCTCTCCTCGCTCATGCCGAACAGTGGCACGATCACCACACCGACCACCGTGATCATGAGCGCACCAATTCCTATCTTCAACAAGATCGCGAACGATGTGCTGATAAGAATCGAGAGTTCCTCATCATCCCCTTTGCCAATAGCCCCGGCAAAGAAGCGGCTGATCGAAAAAGACAGACCAAAATCGAGAAGCGCGTAATGCCCAACGATTGACATCAGCAAGATCCAAAACCCGTAATCCGGCTTGCCTAGGATACCGATCATGATCGGCGCCATGATAAAAACGGCGACAAATCGCAGCCCTTGGTCACAAAGGTTCAGAACCGAACCGCGTAGAAATCGTTGCGCCAGTCCCATCGCGTTCTAGTTGCCCCCGCTCCCTGGCCACCACAGAGGCTGCAATTTCTTGATGACGTGCTCGGTCAGCATCTTGGCTCCGACTGACCCGAGATGGTAGTTGTCAGGAAAGTCGCTAGCGTCGATGCCGGGCAGGTTCCTGGCATCGATCAGAACCGCTCCGCCATCGGCGATGGTCTGGACAGTCGGCTGGGGCAGCGGGTATGATTTCGGCATCGGGATCGCCACGACGGCGACGTGCGTGCCGGCCGCCTTGGCTACCTTTAGCAACTCAGCCAGATTGCGGTGCTCGAGCTCATTCTCCGGCTTTTCTCCGGCGGTGCGGCCCCTGGTCTGCAGTTGTGCCGCGACCTCTTGGTAGTGCGGGATTAGCGCGGTAAAAATCCGCGGCTGGATACGCTTGCGGTTGGTGTAGGCCGCTGAGTAGCGGGCAAGGAAGAAGCCGGCGGCGTGGTCGAGGTTCTTCACGTTGTGTTTAAAATAGCGTGGAATATCACCTCGGCTGCAGAAGTAGGCACCAAATCGATCCGGCGGGATCTGGCTGTCAAAAAGGTGAGAACGTCCCGCACCGATGATCAGAAAATCCGGTTGATTGCCAGGCTCAGAAAAATACCTACGATAGGCGAACACCCATTCGTTGACTGACGATCCGTCCGGATAGTAAGACTCGACCGTCAATCCTTCGCCAGCGCTGGAAGCCAGCGGTTCGGCTGCGATCCCATCACGCGTGAGCGAGTTGCCCAGCAGCAGCAGGCTGCGCGGGCTAGCGCCGACGCGTTGTGAAATTTCTTCACCGGAGCGGATGTGTGCAATATCGATCGACAGCCTAGTCTCAACCCGACGCATCACGAC
>JBLHKE010000226.1:0-10476 GCA_047619485.1 Verrucomicrobiales bacterium
GCGTGAATCTCCTGGCCAACGTGCGATGATCTCGCTGCCATCGCCTCGGTGGATGATGATCTCGTGGTGGGCGGCGACCGCTAGGACTTCTCCATTAGGAGAAAAAGCCATCGCGGGGACGGCGGGCCGTGACTGGTAAACAGGTTGCGTCGCCGGGCGGCGGGTGCCGAGGCCGCTCTCTGGAGTATCGTCACGGGCGCCCTGGGCGACCCAGCGCGTCAGGGTTTCGACCTCTTCTGCGATCAAGAACTCGCCCTCGGCTGGCATCTCTGGTTGGTCGCCGCTGACGGCGAGAATCAACTCACTATCGTCCGGTGCGCCCGGGTTGACGATCGTTCCGTGCTTGCCGCCTTTTGAGAGCGCTGCGAACGAAGTCAGATCGAGTTTCCCTTTGAGTTTCCCCGGACGGTGACAGGAGATGCAGTTGGCGCGCAGGATCGGCCAGACATTGTTTGCAAAACTCACTGTTGATTGATCGACGCCTGCGACCTCCTCGGCAATTTTCAGCCGGTAAGAATGCCACTCGCTGCCAAAATCGAGTGCGTCTTGGACGGTAAGAAAAATGGGTGCGTCCTCTTGGGGAGTGATTTTGAGAATGCCATCGCGTGCATCTATTTTTCCGTCGTCTTGCACGCCAAGCAAGGTTCCCTGGGCGTCGTAAGCCGTGAGGAGAGGATCGAGTAGCGAGCCGACACCTCTGGCGATGATCTCGATCCTCAATGTTCGTCCTGCCTTGGCTGCGATCTCAAAGGTATCGACATCACGCGGGCCATTGATGAGACCACTCACCGACTTTCCCAGATCGATCTTTTGCGCGGAACGGAATCCTTTGTTTGGTTCTTTCTCATCGGCGATCTGGGCGGCGGGGAGCACCTGGAGCGTGACCGGTTGCGCAGTCTTTTCGCCGATCGCGACGGTCAAAGCTAGCGGCCCGACTGGATGATCTGCCGCCAGTTTGAGTTCGATCACGACTTCGCTCTCGCCGAGGAGGTCGGCCGACATTCCGCTCGGAGTGCCTGCATCTTTTTTTTCTTTGATGGCGAGTTTGGCATCCGCCCGCACTCCGGTGGTCTCCTTCATCCTGAATCCCCGGATGCGCACGGTGCCATCGAAACCCTGGGGCACGACCAACGGGACAAGCGCCGTGACCTTTGGCTCGACAGGCGGTTTGTCGGCGGCGCAGAGCGCTTGCGAAAACATCGCGGCCAGCAGCAATGTCCGAGAGACGATTGTCATCAGGCGAACAGTTCTTTGACGGTAGCGCCCTCCGCGAGAATCGAAACCGGACGGCCTTCAGGGGTGATGATCTCCTTGGTCGGGTCGATCCCCAAGGCGTCGTAGATCGTCCACGCGACATCCGCAGGGCGTACCGGGCGATCAGTCACGAATGCGCCGTTCTTGTCGGTCGAGCCGAGGACAAATCCGCGTTTCACACCAGCGCCGGCGAAGATCATACTACCCGCACGACCCCAGTGATCGCGTCCGGCCTTGTCGTTGATCTTCGGCGTGCGACCGAATTCGCCAAAGCACGCGACCAGCGTGTCTTCGAGCAAACCGCGCTCGTCCATGTCGCGGATGAGTGCGGAAAACGCTTGATCGAATTCCGGCAATTTCTTGTCGAGTCCAGCGAAAATATTTTCGTGATGGTCCCATCCCGCGTAGTTTACGGTGACAAAACGCACGCCATTCTCGATCAGGCGGCGCGCCATCAGGCAGCTCTGACCGAATTCGTGGCGACCATAATCGTCGCGCATCGCGGCGGCTTCCTTGTCGATCGAGAAAGCCTCCTGCGCCTTGGGTGAAAAAATCATCTCGGTCGCCTTCTGGCCAAACTCGTCGTAGGTGTCGATCTGATCGCTGCCCTGCACGCGCGCGCCGAGTTGGTCGATGGCTTCTAACATCGTGCGCCTGCGCTCGATCGAGGCCGGCGTCAGCGACGAGTTCGCGGCGAGGTCGCGGACTTTGAAGTTAGCATCGTTCGGGTTGCCGCACTTGAACGATTCGTTTCGTCCGCCGAGCCAGGCGCTCTTGCCTAGCTCCCAGGTGAACGATGGGTTCTTCGGAACTGCGACATAAGGCGGGACGAGACCTGAAAATCCGGTCTCGTGAGCAACGACGGCCCCGATGGCCGGGTGGTCACCGAATGGCGTGCCGAAGCGTCCGCTCAGCACCCAGTTGGTGGCGGTTTCGTGGTGGTCGTTCTCGTGACTTCCGGAGCGGACGAGCGCGACCTTGTCCATGATCTTCGCGATCTTCGGCAGGAGTTCGCCGACATGCAGACCCGGGACGCTCGACGGGATGCCTTTGTATTTGCCGCGGATCTCTTCGACTGCATCCGGCTTGAGATCGAAGGTGTCGTGGTGAGAGATCCCGCCGCCGAGAAACACGAGAAGCACCGATTTTGCCCGCGCTGCAGGGGCACCTGCGGCACGCGCGTTTTCTGCGGCGAGCAACGAAGGCAACGACAGCCCGAGCGGGGCGAGCGCTCCAAGGCGCAAAAAATCTCGCCGGCTCTGGCCAGAGCAAAGACCCGAACGTTTGGATGAAAGATTTACCGAAAGCATGTCGTGAGGTTGTCAGTGGTTAAAAGTGAACTCCTTGGAGTTGAGCAGCGCCCAGAATAGATCGCGAAACACGGGTTCGCGTTTGTCGTTGGCCAGCGATGTGTTTACCAGAGTGCGTTCGGCATCAGTCGGGAGTCGGGCGATGCTGTTGAGGTAGAGTGCGTCGGTCACGACCTGGTTATCTGAATTTTTCAGCAAGGTCGAGAGACGGCCATCGGGCGCCGCGAGCTGGCGCTCAAGTTCGCCGCCATTGCGGAGGTTGAGGAGCTGCGGCAATGTCACCTCGCCGCTACGTTCGCACGCACAGGCGGTGACGCGGTTGGACCTTCCGAAAAGCGTGAGGAAATACGAAGAGACCCCCGGTTCCGGCAATTGCACCGCGCGCAGTCCGACCGGATAGCCGGCGAACTCGTCAGGGACTCCAGTCGCTGATGCCATCGCGTCGAGCAACACCTCGGCGGGCAGGCGCCGCGCGTAGTAGTGGGAGAAAAAGCGGCGCTCGGTCTGGTTCTCCGGGCGCGTCGCCGAACTCAATTGGTAGGCGCGCGAAGTCAAGATCAGGCGCATGATGTGGCGCAGGTCGAACTCGGAATCACGGAACTCGGCGGTGAGTAGC
This sequence comes from Verrucomicrobiales bacterium, assembly GCA_047619485.1. GTDB lineage: Bacteria > Verrucomicrobiota > Verrucomicrobiia > Verrucomicrobiales > DEV007 > JBLHKE01. Next base: position 3,181 of record JBLHKE010000226.1, read on the forward strand.
TCCCAGAGTTCCGCATTCGAAGGCGGATTGCTGGTGCGCAGATCGTCGACGGATTCGACCAGGCCGACGGCGAAAAAGTGACGCCACAGGCGGTTGACCATCGCGCCAGAGAACTCGGGACTAGCAATGATCCAATCGGCGAGCGCTGCCCGCGGATCGGCCACGTTTTCGAAGTTGATTGAGTTGCCGTCGAGTGCTTGCGCAACGATTGGTTTGCGGGTGCGCGGGTGGTTGACCTGCGGCGGCTGGGCGCGGAGTTCGGTGAGGCGTTTCTGATGGTTGGCGATCTCGTTTTGAAGACCGTCGAGTTCGTTCTGTGGCTTGCCGGCGGCTTTCGCATCGAGCAGCCTCTTCTCGGTATCCGTAATGCGCTTCTTCTGTTCCTTCTCCTCGCGCGACTCCACCAACAGGCGCGTGCCTCCCTTCTGCGGATCCTTTCGGTCCAATCCGGTCTTCGCAAAAAACGCGGCGAAGTGATAGAAGTCGTCCTGGGTGAACCGCTCCAATGGGTGGTTGTGACACCTCGCGCAACCGATGCGAGTTCCGAGAAACGATTGCGCGACCCCGTCGGGAACATCGCTCTTCTCCACCTCGCGGTGCTCGCCGATCAGCGTGATGAAATAGCCGATCTCCGGGTGCTCGCGCACGTCGCCGGAGGAGGTGAGTACGTCGCGGGTGATCTGATCCCATCCGGCGTCATCGGCAAGACGGTCCCGCAACCAGGCGTGGAAGGCGCGCACGCCTTTGACGCCGCGCACATCGTGGTCGCGCTCGCGGCGGTTCTGTAGAACGTCGCACAGCTGGAGTGTCCAGTAGTCGAGCCACTCCGGTCGGGCGAGCAGGTGGTCGGCCAATCGGGCACGTTTGTCCGCGGCGGGATCTTGGAGAAACGCAGTGACTTCCTCAGCCGTCGGCAGAACTCCGATGGTATCAAGATAGGCGCGCCGGACGAATTCCGCATCGCCACAATCTTCCGCAGGAGGCAGACTCAGAGCTTCCAGCTTGGCGAACAGCGGTGCGTCGATCGCGTTGCGATGCTCTTTGTAAAGCTCGGGCGAGACCTCGTGCTCGAATGGGATGGTGAAGCGCACCACTTGGACGAGGTTGAGAAAGTGCACACGCACGGTGGTATCTCCGTGGCCGCGGGCGGTTACTTTGCCCGCTGGTGTCACGTGTAGCAGTGCCTCGTCGTTCGAGAAAAACTGTGCCAACCAGGTCACATCGGTAGTGCTACCGTCAGATTCGCGGGCGAGAACTTTGAGAGTCTGGCTGTCTCCCGGCCGCAGTGTCGATTCGCCCGGCGTGACGTCGAGCGCCACCGGCATCGCCTCATCTGCTAAGGGGCCGGGTGCTCTAGCATTGATCCAGTCTACCAAGGTCTGCCAAGCTGGCGAACCCTTGCGGAATCGGGTTCCGCCCTCGTGTTGAACACCGCCCGAGGCTTTATCCACCAGCAGGCTTTTTTCAGGAAACGCGTAGTCGATACGCCGACCGTTGACGTCGCGTGTGATCCACTCGTGATCCCAGTCTGGAGCGAATCCCCGCAGGCTCAGACGGAATCCGTTTTGTCCCGCTTGCTTGCCATGACAGCCACCTTGGTTGCAGCCGAACTTGGTCAGCACCGGTAGCACCTCGCGCTGGAATGATGGAGCTTGCGGTGGCTCGGCTGCTTGCGAGGACTGCAATGCAAGTCCGACCATGAGTGCAATGCAGGGAAGTGGGGAGGATCGCATGGAGGGGTGGGGGAGAAATCGGTCGAGCTGCGGAAATTCGCTTTTACCGCGTTAAGAGTCAACGCCTTTTTACGGTGACCCTCCTACCTAAGATTCTGTGGAGCATGAGACTGCCACTTACACAGACAGGTTGGAAATCGGGCTACCTCGGTTCTCAGGTGAGCGTTGAGTGGTCCCTCAGTGCTTTAGGGCACCTCCGAAAACCTCATGCGGGCTGGAGCTTGATAAAATCCCCGCTGTCTTCGTAGCTAAAGCACCCACTATCACCAGATAGCTTAGCGTTTATCGCCTCGCCAGCGGGAATTTTCTCTGCGCCCCATTTCCACAGCAGGTTTCCGGAGGTGCCCTTTAGAAGTTCCTAATACGGGCCGCGATCCAATTCCTCTGTCATTTCGGTGTATTTTGTTCACTCGAAGCGTCGATATTTCATGCGGCATCCCGGTAGTAGCCAATGACTATGGAGTTTCCTGAATTAGAAAGAGCGGCGTCGATCAATGTCCTGAGTTGATCTGCTGTTGTTCGTTTAAGTCGAAGAATTCCCGGTGCTCGACTCTGCAGTATGGCTTCGCATGTTGTTCGCGCTCTAGTTCCTAGCAATAACGTGAGGCCACGGAGAAAAATAAACAAAGCGCGTGAGATGCCCATTTGGTCGGCAATAAAACGGTATCAAATTGGGCTGGTTGTTTTCCCACCCATCTGGTGTTCCCAATAATTCTAGAACACATAGTAATTAAATAAACCTTAGTTCAGACCCTCCATCCTCATGGCCACCGAAACTGTAGACGCCTCCGCCGTCGATAAATTGAAATCCTCCGCCGAGCGCGTCCGCAAGGAACTCGGGAAAGTCATCATCGGACAAGATGACGTCGTCGAACAGGTGTTGATTGCGATCTTCACCCGCAGCCACGCGCTGCTTGTCGGTGTCCCCGGCTTGGCGAAAACCCTGCTGATCTCCAGCCTCGCCGAGACGCTCCACCTCACCTTCAAACGGATCCAGTTCACCCCGGATCTCATGCCCTCGGACATTACCGGGACCGAGGTCATCTATTCGGATCCCAGCACCAACGAGCGCCAGTTCAAATTCCTCCCAGGTCCGATCTTCGCCAACATCATCCTCGCCGACGAGATCAACCGGACGCCTCCCAAAACCCAGGCGGCCATGCTCGAGTCCATGCAAGAGCGAAAAGTCTCCATCGGCGGTGAGGATCATCCGCTTCCCGACCCCTTCTTCGTCCTCGCCACGCAGAACCCGATCGAGCAAGAGGGGACCTACCCGCTCCCGGAAGCGCAGCTCGACCGCTTCATGTTCATGATCAAAGTCGATTACCCCTCCAAATCCGAGGAGTTCGAGATCATGAAAACTTACACCGGGGCCATGGGCGGCACGCCCGAGCCTGTCCTCGACGGCAAGGAGATCATCGAAATCCAAAAGGCCGTCCGCACCGTCCCCGTCGCCGACCACGTCATGGAATACGCCGAACAACTGGTGCGCTCCACCCGGCCCGGCCGCGAGGACGCGCTCGACCTTTGTAACAAGTGGCTCACCTGGGGCGCCGGTCCGCGCGCCGGCCTCGCCCTCATCCTCGCCGCCAAAGCGCACGCCCTGCTCCACGGGCAGAGCCACGTCGGCTGCAGCAACGTCGCCGCGGTCGCACCGCCGATCTTCCGCCACAGGATCATCCCGAACTTCGCCGCCCAGTCGGAAGGGCACGACGCCGATACCATCACCGGGATGATCCTTGACGCAGTCGATCAGAACGACTTCAAAGCCTAACGCGCCCACCAATTGGCGCGGTTCGGCAACCCGGATCCGCCGGCCTCAAAAAGAACCTAGCAGCGCCGCAAAGCTCCCCCACCCGTGAACCCAGAATCCCTCAAACTCCTCGACTCCGATACCATCTCGCGCGCCGAGTCGCTCGGGATGGCGGCGCGATTTATGGTCGAGGGCTACATGGCCGGCGATCACAAATCGCCCTACCGCGGCTTCGCCATCGAGTTCGCCCAGCACCGCGAATACTCCCCCGGAGACGATGTCCGCCACCTCGATTGGAAAGTGTTAGGGCGCACGGAGCGCTACTACATCAAACAGTACGAGCAAGAGACCAACTATGTCGCCCACATCCTCATCGATGGGAGCGAGTCGATGCTCTACAAGGGAACCAGTGCCGAGATTTCGAAGCTCGAATACGCGAAGAGCATCGCCGCGTGCCTGTCCTACCTCGTCCTCCACCAGCGCGACTCCGTCTCACTGACTGCGTTCGATGAGGATATCCGCCAACACCTCCCTCGCTCGGACGCCCGCAACCAGCTCTTCAAGATCCTCGAAACCCTGACCAGCTTCGAGCCGAAAGGCGAAACCGCGCTCCCACACGTCCTCAACGAGATGGCGCGCCGGATCAAGCGCAAAGGCATCGTCATCATCATCAGCGATTTCTTCGACGAGGAATCGGGCATCATCGAAGGGATCCAGCACCTCCGCTTCGCGGGCCACGAGGTCCTCGGGCTCCAAGTGCTCGACAACGACGAGATCGAGTTCCCCTTCACCGGGCTCGTCGAGTTCGAGGGTCTCGAAAACCTCGAGAATCTCAAGACGCGACCCAGCGAGATCAAAAAAACCTACATCACCGAGATGGACGGCTTCCGTGATAGGCTACGACTAAGCTTCGAGCGGAGCGAATGCCACTTCGTCACCATGGATACCTCAAAACCGCTCGACGCCGCCCTCGGCGGGTACCTCACCTTCCGCAAAGAAACCGGGTAACGACTTTCCAAAAAAGGGCGGTGCCGCCCCTGTGAATCCTCACTAACAATGCCTCTTCTCAACACCATCATGATCTGGGGTACGGCCGCGATCGCCATCCCGATCATCATCCACCTCCTGAACCGCCGCCGGTTCCGGAAGGTGCCGTGGGCCGCGATCCGGTTCCTCAAGATCAGCGTCGAGCGCAACCAGCGCCGCATGAAAGTCGAGGAATGGATCCTCCTCCTCCTACGTTGCGCCATCGTTGCACTCATCGCCTTCGCCCTCGCGAGGCCGGTATCCAATCTCATCTCCGGCCGCTGGCTCGCCTCCCAGACGGTCGCCGGTGTCGTCATTGACCAATCCGGCAGCATGGCCACCACCACGGATGGCGGCGGGAAGACGAAACTCGATACCGCCCGCGAAGCGGCCATTGGCATCCTATCCGGCCTTCCAAATGGCTCCGCGACCTCCGTCGCCTCCGCCGCCGATACGCCCGGCGAAGGGGTCCTCGAGCCCACGCTCGATTCCTCCCGCGCAGAACGCGCCGTCGACGAAATCCGCCAGACCTACCGCACCACCGACCTCCTCCCCGCCATCGACGGCGCCGCGGACGCGATCGAAAACCGCGCCGCCACGAGGCGCGAATTGATCATCATCACCGACGGCCAGTCCGCCGGCTGGAAGCAGTTCGACGCGATCGTCAGGCGCCTTGAAACCGCGAAAACGAAAGCCCGCCCGGTGATTGTCCTCGTCGGAGAACAAGGTGTCGAAGTCGATAACCTCGCGGTCACCCGCCTCGCCCAGAACACCCCCGTCGCCGCGATCGGGCAGCCCCTCCGCCTTTCGGTCGAGGTTACCAACTTCGGACCGCTCGAGGCTGACAACGTCACCATCCAGCTTTCCGTCGACGGCGCATATGCCGGCGATCCCGTCGATATCGGCGACATCCCAGCGGGCGAAAGCCGCGCAGTCACCACCTTCGCCACCCTTCCGGGCGAAGGCCACCATCGGATCGCAGCCACGCTTCCCGGCGGCGATTCGCTGCCTCTCGACGACACCCGCGTCATCGTCGTCCGCGCCGTCAAACGCTCCCGCGCCCTCCTCGTTGACGGCGAGCCCGGCCGCGTCCCCAGCGAGTCTGAAACGTTTTTCCTCCACAACGCCCTCGTCCCCGTCCCGCCCGATCGCGCCGAAGATTTCTACATCGCCGCCGACGTCATCACGCCGTCCGCACTGCCGGGGACCGACCTAGACGGCTACGACGCCATCTTCCTCGCCAACGTTTCCGAGCTCACCAGATCGTCCGCCCAGCAGATTGCCGACTTCGTCGGGGCCGGTGGCGGGCTCGCCGTTTTCCCCGGCAAAAATGTCAACCGCTCCTTTTATAACGCCGAGCTCCATTCCGAACTCGGCCTGCTTCCGGCTGGCTTTGGCGACGTCTACCCGGAAGATTCCAACGGACCCGGTCTTACCCTCCAAGCTGGCGGATACGACCACCCGCTCGTCGCCCTGTGGAATGACCCCGGCGCCGGAACCCTCGCCTCCGCCCGCACCAGGCGCGCCCTCCGTTTGGAGATACCCAAATCCGACGCCGGCGTCGAAGGCACGCCCGGCACCGCGAGGGTCGTCCTCCGTTACAATGACGGTTCGCCCGCCGTCGTCGAAGGCGAATTCGGGCTCGGCCGCGTCTTTCAGTTCAGTAGCACTGCCGATACCGAGTGGAACGACCTGCCCGTCCGGCTCGGCTTCCTGCCGTTGGTTCACCGCGTCTTCGGCGGAGTCCTCCAGCGCAAAGGAGGAGGGCTCAACGTCCAGGTCGGCGCACCATTTGTGCGCCGCTTCCCCATGGAATTCATCAAGCGCGAGGCCATGGTCTACGCCGCCGGCACCGCGTCGTCGGAGGGGACGTTGATCGAAATCCAAGACCTCGGAGGCGGTGCCGCCGGGATAGAATACGCAAACACCGACCTCGCCGGAACCTACGAGGTTTCCCTCACCGACCCGCCCGAGGTTATCTCGTTCGCGACCCAGATGGATCCGGCCGAATCCGATCCTGAACCGCTCTCCAAGCCCCAGCTCGAACGCCTCCGCAGCGTTGCCGACGTCGTCCGCTGGGAGGGACCCGGCAGTTTGGCGGCTGTGTTAGGAAACGGCGGCTCCGGTGGATCCGAAATCTGGCTCCCGCTCATCGTCATCGTCGGCCTGCTCGCCCTCCTCGAACTCTTCCTCGCCCAGAGGTTCTCCCGCGAAAAATAGGCGGCAACCCACGATACTGACGGTCCCAATTCCACCTTCCTTTTCACCAGCCCGGCGCTGAAAGCGCCAACGACATGTCCCCTTTCATCCTCAAGCTCCTCAACCTCGATCTCGACGACGCCGAGTCGATCTCCGAGATGTCCTTCCACGTCCGGCCGGCCGTTCCCTGGAGTGTTATCATCGTCGCCGCCGTCCTCCTCGTCCTCTTCGCATGGTGGCTCTACCGTTCTACCCCGAAGAGTGTCTCGCTGGGGCGCCGCGGCCTTATGACCGCTCTCCGCATCGCCTTCTTTCTGATTCTGTTAGGGATCATCATCCGCCCCGTCCTTTCTCTAAAGGTCGAGCGCGAGGCACGCCGCACCGTCGTCGCCCTCCTCGACTCCTCATCCAGTATGGGGATTGCCGACCCGCGCGAGAACCCGGACGACCGCGTCCGGGCCGGCATCGCGAAAGGCGAGATCGCGCCCGACGCCGGCCTCGGCGAGGCACCGCCCCCGGCCGAACCCGTCAGCCGCCGCGACATCGCCGCCGGGATCCTCGCCAACGAAGAGCTCGCCCTCTTTG
>JBLHKE010000227.1:0-10462 GCA_047619485.1 Verrucomicrobiales bacterium
GCCTGCTGGCATCACTGAACTTGTATCCGGATTTTCGCTATCGGTAGAATTTGCCAGAGGATAACGAGGCTTACCGTGCCCTCGAGCTGGCTGATGAGGCTCTAGGTGGGGTGATTCCGCTACGCGTGTTGGTTGAATCGACTGGCGGGGAGTCGATGACATCGGACGCGAGCCTGGCTGCGCTGGGGGACGTCGATGCCATGTTGGGTGCGGTGAGTGGCGTATCAGGGACACTGTCGATCCTAGACGTTGTGCGCAGTTTGCCAGGGGATGGGATCGAGTGGTTGCCGCTGGTGTCCGCGAGTGCAAGGGCACGGCTCGTTGGGATGGAAGGCAAGGCTGCTATCGTGAGCGCCAAGGTCAGAGACGACGGAGCCGCGGCGCTCGAGCCGATCTTCTTGAGAATCGGAGAGAAACTCGCCGGCATCGAGGCGCGTCACCCGGGGGTTACAATGAGGCTGACAGGCGTTACGTACGTATCCGCATCGATCAGTCTGTCGATGATCTCGGAACTGGCATGGAGTCTGTTTGCGGCAGCGTCGATCATCCTCCTCATCATCATTCTTGCCCTTCGATCTCCCGTGCTTGGGTTGTTTTCAGTATTGCCCAACGTGTTCCCACTCGCAGCGACTGGGGCGATGTTGGTGCTGGTGGGTATGCCGATCCAGTACACGAGTGTGATGTCTTTCACCATCTGCCTGGGAATAGCGGTCGATGACACCATCCATCTTTTGATGCGTTATCGCAAGCTGCAGCGCTCCGGGGTGGCTGCGGATGCCGCAGTGCGACAGACATTGCGGGAGGTTGGCGCGGTGCTCGTGACCACGACTTTGATCATGGTCGGTAGTTTCTTGGTCTTGCAGGTCAGCGAACTTCCAATGATCCGGCTATTTGGGCTGATGTGTGCACTCGCACTGGCCTGGGCAGTGATTGGCGATCTGATCTTCCTACCAGCGATCTTGGCTTGGTGGGAGCGCAGGCGAAGTAAGGTCTAGTGCGGCAGAAAAATTAGCTTGCTGACACAGAATCATATGTCCAGCATACATGTATGCCTAAGTCGCGACATATTTTGCCTACTTTGTCTTCCTGTTCTTACTATCACTGCTTGAGTCGTGTGGTGGATCGAAATTTTGTGTTTCGTGAACACGAGCGGGATGTCTTTCGGAAGATCTTGCGGCAGGTCGAGGCTTTCTCTGGGGTGCGGGTGCTGACTTGGACGATTCTCTCGAACCATTTCCATGTGCTGTTGGAGGTGCCGCCACGGCCAGCTGTCGAATTGCGTGATGATGAGATTCTAGATCGGTGCCGGAAACTCTATTCGGCCGATTCGATGATCGCGACCGAGTGGGAGTTTGCCGAGGCACAGCGAATCGGTGGGCGGGAGCTGCAGGAGCTGCGGGCGCGCTATATGAAACGCATGTGGGATCTAAGCGAGTTCATGAAGACGCTTAAGCAGAAGTTTACAATGTGGTTCAATCGCGAGCATGACCGGGTGGGTGTCCTGTGGGAATCACGGTTCAAGAGTGTAATCGTTGAGGGGCATTGGAGCTCGCTGTTGACGGTGGCGGCTTACATCGATTTGAACTCTGTTAGGGCGGGACTTGCAGATGACCCGAAGGACTATCGCTGGTGTGGCTATTGCGAGGCGGTCGCAGGTGATAGGGTCGCGCGTAAAGGGCTGTCGCGGGTGATGGGCGATGTGAAACCGCGGGCGGGCTGGAGCGATATCGGGCCGCGCTACCGGAAGGTGCTATTCGGCATTGGCGAAGGAGATTCTGCACGCGTTGGGTTGTCCCGGGAGGAGGTTGCCAAGGTCTGGGTGGCTGGGGGGCGGCTATCGCTGGCGCAGTTGTTGCGCTGTCGAGTGCGCTACTTTAGCGATGGGGTGGCGATTGGTCGTGAGGCCTTCGTGGAATCCGTCTTCGCGGTTCTGAGGGAGACGTTTGCAGGGAGCCGGCAGACGGGGGCGCGGCGGATGAGGGGTGGTGGCAGCTGGGAGGGGTTGCGGGCGATGCGCGCCTTGCGCGTTCGGCCGGTCGAGCCAAGTGGTTGAGACGCCTAGCGGCGGTTGCGCAAGTGTTCGTCGCGCAACTTCCTGAGCCGCTCCATTTCAGCGCGCTGGATCTCTAGCTCTCGCTTTTGAACTTTGACGAAGTGGTTGTTGTCGCCGTATTTCTTCCACGGTCCGGGGCGGACTTCGTGTAGCTCGACGAAGCGCCAATGGCAGCGCTGGCCGCTGCGCAGCCCGAGGTAGTCGCGCACGGCTGGGGAAACGTCGAGGCCGGCGCCTCCGTTCTGCTGGTTGATCGGGCGGCTCTGCCCGAAGACGTAGGACCAGTCGTCGGTGCGGAATGGGCCGACGTCTTCCCACTGGGCGAAACATGTTTTTCCATTGAGGTGGATCGCGATCCAACGCCCTTTTAAAACGGTTTTGCCGGGCTTCCTGAAGTAGTTCCGGAACCATGGGATCATGGTGGCGGCCTCGGGCTTGGTACGGTTCCAAGACGCGACGTCATTGTACGGCAGGGCGCAGTAGAACGGGTTCTGCTTCGGGGTGAAGCCCTTGGCGCAAAAATCGTAGGTTCGCTGGCTCTTGTCTGGGTTGTCGTAGCCTCCAAAATTCTTCATCCACTTGGTGTCCCAAGAGCTCTTGACGTTGGTGGTCGGGTTCCGCGCGGAGGGTTTCTCGCCAGTCCAGAAGATCGTCGTGACAATGTTCTTCCGCCAGGTGTATTTCACTGCAGGCGCATTTACTGGACGCGCATATCCAGGAGCGTAGGTGCGAGGTTTGGAGGAGCTGGCAGTGGTGCTCGTCTTCCCTGTGTAGTGCTGCATCGTCGGATGCGGAGGGGGTAATGTCTGGCCGATCGTCTTAGCCGGTGCTGCCGGTCGGCCTGGGATGGTTTTGTAGGGTTCCTGTGCCCACGAAGGTGCGCCAATCGCCAGGGTGGCGATGCTCAGAAGAAAAACTCGGTACAGCTGACGCATCAGTTTTGGGGACAATTTCATCTAGCCCGTGCTCAAAATTGCAAGCTTGGGGCGCAAAAACTACAAGAAGAATCAAGGGGTGACAAGCTCCACCTGCTCCTGGTTGAGAAAATTTAAAATAATCGCTTGCACGGATGATAAATATTTCTAAACTATTAAGCGATATTAACCATTTTCGTGACTTGCTACAGTGGTTCTCACGCAGTTCACCCTAAATATGCAAATTTTCAAATTAATGCGCCTCTGCGGATTTTCGGCGCCTCTTCTATTGCTGCCGATGTCTGCGGCGCACGCGGTCTCGACCTCGACCACGCCTGGGTCGGAGTTTTTTACTGTTAATACGCTAGAGATGATCGTGGACATCACCATCGATGATACCTCCTTAGGAATTTCCGGCTTGGATGGTTTCTACGATTCTAACGATGACAGTGAGGGGTTGCTGACTGCCGAGCTGACCTTCAGCGGGGGTCTCGGGTCTTCTGGCGTAAGCGTTGCCAATAATCCCAACGGACCCTTGGTTGAAGTCGAGGGGCTTTCGCAGGGAAATTACGTGTTGTCCGATCCTAAAGAGATCCAGATTTCCTCAGTGACCACCGTCGACTTTGAATTGCAGTATAACGATGGTGGTGAGGGAGCCCAAGTCGAGGCTTCTGCTGTGATCTGCCTCATGCCGATCCGGCTCTCACTGACCGAGGGGGGGGCGGGTAGCAATCCGGCATCGGCTTCTTATGGCTATTCTCTTGAGATCGATGGCACCCCGGTGTTCGCGAGTTCGTTGCGCCTCAGCCAGACGCCGACAGGGGCATTGCAGTTGACGGCCCTCGAGGGGGCGTTGCGCACCGATGGTGTGTTTTTCGAGACTGGCGACACGAAGGGCTTCGATTTCCCGGCGATCACGCTCGAGCGATCGATGGGGATTTTCGACGATGGGGAGCTGCTCGAGGGGCGCATCGCCTTCAGTGCCATTACCGAGGCGCCCTACAACAACTGGGGAGCTTATGCTGGTGCCCAGTCGGCATTGGATAACCAGAACAGCTTCGTCCCAAGGTTGGGTGCTTCGGTGCCAGAGCCGCATTCGGCGCTGCTTTTCATCAGTGGGCTGTTTGCCCTGTTGACCCGCCGCAAGCGATTGTTGAAGTAGACTTTAGGAACGATGTCAATATCTACCAAACGGGGTGACGATGGAGAGACCGATCTCATGTTCGGCCGCCGTGTGTCGAAAGGTGACCAGCGGGTCGCGGCATATGGTGCGGTCGATGAACTGAATGCGGCGCTCGGTCTGGTGCGCACGGCGGGTGATAGTTCGGAGATGGTTGCGTCGGAGCTGGTGCCAGCTTTTCAGAAGGATCTCATCGTGTTGATGGGGGAGCTGGCCACGGCGTCGGAAGACCTCGAGAGGTATTTGGAATCTGGTTTCGAGCAGGTGTCGTCAGAGATGGTCGATCGTTTGAGTGCTGAAGTGGATCGCACCGAGCGCGATTGCGACATTACTTTCAAAGGGTGGGCGCTGCCGGGCGAGGCCGGACTGATGGGGGCAGCGTTCTTGGATCAAGCTCGTACCATCTGTAGGCGGGCGGAGCGAGAGGTGGTGTTGCTCGGAGCCGAGAATGGCGAGATCGTGCGCTATTTGAACCGCCTCTCTGACCTGCTTTGGCTGCTCGCGCGGGTGGAGTCGGCAGGGAAATAGAGGGGCATTGTCTTCCTGCGGGAACCACCCTAGGATCTCGGTATGAGCTTATCTATTCTACCGATCATCATGATGTTCTTCGGCGCCGGCGGGGACATGAACCAGTTACTGGACTTCACCGATCCTCAGACCTATTTCGAAGCGCAGGGCATCGAGTTCCGTGCCGGAGCGTTGATCGAAGTTCTGGAGGAGCGAGCGACGAAAGACTTCGAAATGGTCAAAGCGCAGGAGGTGAAAAAGTTGCTGGCGATGAGGGCGCTGGGGCAGATGAAGGACAAAGCTGCGCTGCCCGCGTTGCAGAAAGCCGCCGGGAGCAAGAAGTTGTTTTTCAGCGAGTATGCGTCAGAGGCAATCGCTGTGATCGAGGGTAAAGAGTTCGTCGAGAACGGTCTAGATCCCGCGCTGTTGAAGAGAGATCTGGCATTGTTGCCTGCGGGGATCGGGTTGGTGGTGCAGGCGCGTCTAGAGAGTGGTGGTAGCCTCGATTTGAAAAAGGTCGTGGGCGATGCGTTTGCTGGGCAGGACGGTGTGCCGTCGGCCGAAGAGATGTTGAAGCAGGTCAACGAAGGACTCGGCGAGGTATTCAAGGGCATCGGCAACGTTCGGCTGGATGCCGTGACCATGGGAGTGTCGGCGGACGTCGGTGACGATAGTGGATTCGTCATCATCATCGCCCGGGGCAAGTATGACCACCGTGCGATGGAGAGTTATGTTTCACGTCAGGCTGGGACGAAACCGCACTCGATCGGTGGGACAATGTTCCTCGGCCTCGACGGTGACGATGCTGCGCTGGCACCGGTATCGAACGAATTGTTGATTTTGGTGAGTGGGCCGGGCTGGGACCAGTTCCCACTCGATGCGGTTGCCGCCAAATTGAAGGAGCGCCCCGTCGAACCGGTCTTCAGCAAAGAGCTGCAGAAGGTGCTCGCACGCGCCGACCAGAGCGGCGAAGTCTGGGGGGGAGGGCTGATCTCCGCAGGGATGAAAGAGGCGCCGCCGCTAGCGCCGTTCGACGAATTTGTCCTGAGCACCTCCAAGCTCGAGGCCAGCGGGAAGAACCGGATGAAGCTCGACGTCGTTGGCTCTGACCCGAAGGCTGTGAAGGCATCGATCGACGAGATGAAGCAGCAGGTCGGGGAGGGGATCGCCGAGTTCGAGCAGGTGGGGCGGCCCGGGATGGAATCGATGCTCGAGTTGATGAAGGGGATGAAATTCTATTCGATGGGGCTCAACGGGACGATCTCGGTGACCTTCGATGGCAATGTGCTCGGCTTGCTGGTGCCTATGATGAGAGGGCTCTAGCGGGTGTCGATCACTCGCAAAACTGGGAAAAAAATTGCAGGAATTCGTCGATACTGTGCTAGACTCGGCAATATACGCCTCTAGTTAGAGAGGCGATGGGCACCCGAGCCCGAACTGTATGAGTACCAAAAGACCAAAAAGAAAACGCCCCGGCGGACGTCCCGGCGGCAGAGGAAAAGGAAAACGCTCGCGCAACCAGCGGGGTGGGCCGCGCCCACCGAAGAGCGATGACGATAAATCGGTCGAGGTCGAGGGTACGATCAAGTTGGTGCTAGCGGGCACCATGTTCCGTGTGGAGTTGAACAACGGCCACACGGTCCTGGCGCACATCTCGGGGAAGATGCGTAAGCGTTTCATCCGCCTCGTCGTCGGTGACAAGGTGAAGATGGAGATGTCTCCGTACGACATGGAGAAGGCGCGCATCACCTACCGCCTCTGATCGGGCGAGGGGTTTTGTAGACCTGGGACGGATCGGATGGAAGTGAGCTATAGCCTGAGCGCTGACGACTTTCTAGATTTTCAGATGTATTCGTCCGGCAAGTCGGACGAGGGGCGGCGGCGGAGAAATGTGCATCGCTGGATCATGGTGGCGATCGCTGCGGGCTTCGGTTTGCTTCAGCTAAAGTCGGGCTCCTTGCCGGGGGCGATCACGTTCTTCTGTTTTACTGTGCTATGTTTTTTCTTCCACTCGAAGTATTCTGCCTGGAGGTATCGCAGGCACTACCGGCGAAGTATCGCTGAAAACTACCAGGGACGCATTGGGATTGAGTCGACCATGCGGTTGCAGGAAGATGGAGCCGTTTCGATCACCGACGAGGGGGAAGGACTGTTGAAATACGCAGCGGTGAAAGAGATGGTGGAACTCGATGCGACCTATCTACTTATCTTGGGGTCGGATGTCACCTTGCTGTTTCCAAAGCGGCAGGTCAGTGACGAATTCGTGCGAGAACTGGCACAGCGCGCGGAGGTCGAGATCCGTGACGAGTGCGGGATGAAGTGGGCTTAGGGCTCGTTCGGAAATTAGTTTAAACGGCACCTCCGAGAACCAAGAAAGTGGTGAGCGATTTTAGCTGTGCAACTCCATGCTACGAGCGGAGCGCTTAGAAAGTAGAGCGGAGTCGCACTCCGTGGCTACTAAAAGATCTCCTTCACTTTCGATCCCTCTCCTTGAGCTGTTCAGCAGGACGGTCCTATGAAGCGCTCAAACTAGTGCCATTCGGCCACTAGTCAGTGGCGCTCCGCTTGCGGCATTTCTCAGTCGCGGGTAGCGTTGCGCATGGTGTGCCACCTCAAAAATCTAACGCTGCTCGTCATCGTTGTGGTGCTGCTACTCTCCGAGCGCGGTGTGGCTCTGCCTGAGGACTTTGAGATCACGCCGTTCGTTGGCGGCTTGCGCGATCCAGCCACGATGGCGTTTGCCCCTGATGGTCGGCTGATGGTCGCCGAGCGGATCACCGGGAAACTGCGTGTGATCACCGCCTCCGGCCAGGTGCTGCCCGTGCCGTTCCTGACCTTGGATGTGCCGCCGGTGCGGCATCGGTCAGGAGGTCTGCGCGGGTTCGCGTTCGATCCGGCATTCCCGGTACAGCCATATATCTACATATTTTACACGAAGCAGTTCGTGGGTTCGGTAAGGCACAACCGGGTGAGCCGCTTCTCGGTTTCCGCTAGTGACCCGAACCTGGCGGATCCGGCGAGCGAGGTGGTTTTGTTAGAGTTGCCCTTCAACAGTAGCGCGTTGGGATCGAGCGGCAGTCACAACGGTGGTGCGGTGATCTTCGGTGGTGATGGCAAGCTCTACATCACCACCGGTGATGGTTGGGATGCCAGCAACGGTTATGGCGCGGGAGATAACGTGCAGCGCTTGAGCAGCTACACGGGAAAAATTTTCCGTATGAATGCGGATGGCTCTATCCCGGTTGACAACCCATTCTACGCTCAGGCGAGTGGCGATTTCCGCGCGATCTACGCGCTCGGGTTTCGTAATCCGTATTCAGCTGCGGTGCACCCGGTGACCGGCGAGGTGTTTGTGTTCGATGTTGGCACGGCGAACGGAGGTAACAAAGACCACGTGTTCAAGGTCACCGCCGGTGCGAACTACGGCCACGATGTCTATAACGGAATTGGCACAGAGGAGGGGACCTGGGCGAAGATCGGCACCAGTATCGCGAGTGGTGGTGCCTGGTATTTCTCCGATCAGTTTCCGCCGAGCTACCACGGGCGGCTGTTCGTCACGGCTTGGAAGAAGGGGTTGAAAACGGTCGCCTCGGTCGACGATGCGACGGTGGTCGAGTTTGCATCGGGCGAGGTGGGCGATCAGGGGCCAGTCTACCCGTGCGTCGGCCCGGATGGCTCGCTCTACTACCTTGAGTCGACTTACGAGACCTCGGATGGAAAAATTTTTAAGCTCAGCTACACCAATGTGAATCGTGCGCCGACACCGACGTTCTCTCCTAATGGTGGCCGCTTCGTCGATAGCGTCGATGTCGCGATCAGTGGCAACGCGGTGCGATATACGACGGACGGCAGCGAGCCGGATGCTGGCTCGGCGCTCTACGTGGGCGCGATTCAACTGGCTGGTTCTGCGACGGTCAAAGCGCGCTCCTTCGAGTCGGGGTTCGACCCGAGCGCGACGGCGAGCGTGGTCTTTGACGTGCAGGCGAGTGCGCCCCCGCTGCTGACAAATACGATCCCACCCAGCGCCCAGCTGTCGGAACCGTTCGTGCACACCGCCACGTCGACGGGTGTTCCGGCAGCGACATTCTCGCTCGACGAGGCGCCAGCTGGGATGTCGGTCAACGCGGTGAGCGGCGAGTTTTTCTGGATCCCCGACACCTCTGGCGATGTCACGGTGGTGTTGCGCGCGAGCAGCGGACAGAGCCCGGATGCGGTGCAGTCGGTGACGGTCACGGTTGGTAATTTCTTGCGAGCGGCCGACCCGGATGCGGGCAAACTAAGTCCGGGCGGACTTCGCTACAGCTATTTCGAGTCAGGGCCCCAGGCGGTCGCCACTGGGATGGTGGCGACTCCGAACCTGTCGGTGCGCCAGCGCGATGATTATTTTCGCATCCACTTCGAGGGATTTTTGGAAGTGGCGGCTGCTGGTAATTACGAGTTGCTCCCGGTTTCGAGTGACTATGCGGCGATTTCTGTCGGTGGCACGGATGTGACCGGTCAGATCGTCGGCTTGGCAGCGGGCTTGCACGCGATCGTTTTGGAATATCGTGAGATCGATGGTGCGCAAGATCTCGAACTGCGCTGGCGTGGCGATTCGCTGGTGGAGGAAGTCGTGCCATCGGGTGCTCTGCATCATTTTAAGGTGCCGTATGGGATGTTTTCGCGACGGCTGGTGCCAGCCTATCTAGGCACCTTTCCGCCGACAGAAATCGGGGATCTTCCCGCGCTGCTTTCGGTGACGGGCGCGTTCGCGAACCTGGCAGAATTGGAGGTAGTGGCAGGCTTTGTTCCATACGAGCCGAATGCGAAACTCTGGTCGGACGGCGCGGACAAACTCCGCTGGATCGCGGTGCCAGCGGGGGTGGCGATCACTTTTTCCGAGACTGGTTCCTGGTCGTATCCGGCGGGCACAGTCCTCATCAAGCATTTCGAGATCGGCGTGGAAAGGCGACGCATCGAGACCCGTTTCGAAATTATCAAGCCGGCTGGCGGTTCCTACTTGGTGACCTACCGCTGGCGCGAAGACCAATCCGATGCCGATCTGGTGCCGGCCGCGGGCGACTCCGGGCAGGTGTCGTTCGACGGCAAGCAGCAGCGGTGGGATTTTCCGAGTCGCGCGCAATGTGTCGCCTGTCACAACTCGTCGGCCGGGTATGTCTTGGGGGCGAGCACGCGCCAGTTGAATGGCGATTACCTGTTCCCATCCGGTCACACCGACAACCAGTTGCGAACCTGGTCGCAGCTCGGGTTGTTGGTCGCAGCGCCGGCCGAAAATTCTCTCGGCACACTGGATAGTCTCTCGTCGGTGACGGATGGTTCACAATCGCTGGAGCAACGTGCGCGTTCCTACCTCGACTCCAACTGCGCGTATTGCCACAATCCGAATGCGGCTCCCGAGGGGACGGACTTCGTGTTGGATTTCGATACCCCGCTGAGCGCGACGAGGTTGATCGGCGGACTCGCGAACGACGATCTCGGGCTCGGAGAGGTTGCGCGGGTGATCGCCCCGCGCGACCCGCGTCACTCGGTCTTGTTCCAGCGGCTCGCCGGTAATGAACTGGCGACACGCATGCCGCCAGTGGGGCGTTCGATCGTGCACGCGGAAGCGCGCGATTTGCTGGTGGAGTGGATCCTCTCGCTCGATGCGGCCAACACCGTGGTGGACGTTACCGACTATTCGCGCCGCTGGCGCTTCGATGGGGCGATCGAGGATGGCGCGTGGCGTGATACGGCGACCGTCCCGAGCTATGCGGTGGGACAGGTCGGCCAGGCGCTGAGTTTTGATGGTGTCGATGATGCGGTCGATCT
>JBLHKE010000228.1:0-10447 GCA_047619485.1 Verrucomicrobiales bacterium
GCGACGCCACCGGTGGCACCACCGATGACCACATCAAGCTCGGTACGATCTTAGAACTGATCCACCTCGCCACCCTCGTCCACGACGACATCATGGACGGCGCCGACATCCGCCGCGGCGAACCGACCGCCAGCGCCAAGTGGGGCAACTCGCTCAGCGTGCTCCTCGGCGACTGCCTGTTCGCACACGCGCTCACGCTGTCGACGGATTTCGAAGACGCCGAGCTCAGCCGAAAAATTGCCCGCGCCGCGAGCGATGTCTGCACCGGCGAGATCATCCAGACGCAGCGTCGCTTCGATCTCAACCTTAAGGTCAGCGAGTATTACAAGATCATCGAGATGAAGACCGCCGCCCTGTTCGCGGTCGCCACCGAACTCGGTGCCCGCCTCAACGGCGCTAGCGAAGAGATACAGAAGAACCTCTACGACTTCGGCCTTAAGCTAGGCACCGCCTACCAGATTTACGACGACTGCCTAGACCTTGTCGGCGATGAGGAAGTGGTCGGCAAGACCCTCGGTACCGACTTAGAGAAAGGCAAGCTCACCCTTCCACTCCTCAACCTCATCCGCGATGCCACCGAGACACAGAAGGCCAAACTCAACAAGCTCCTCCTGCAAAAAGAGCCGCTCGAGACCAGCGTCTTGGCCGGCATAGCCGACTACGAAGGCGCCTTGGAGTCGGCTCTGGACGAGGCCCGAGGACTACTTGAAAGCGCACGCGAAGATCTCGTCAGCCTAGAAGAGAGCGACTACCGGCGCGCCCTAGTCCAAGTGACCAACTACGTCGACAGCCTCCTCGACGACTGCCAGGTGTAGCGCCGCCGCCCCGTCGTATTAGGCCGCCCGACGAGGAGTTCAGGTTGAGGATAAAGTTTTCCCTTCCGACACTCGGGGACAGCTAGGCAACCCCTAGCGTCCGCCATGTTCGAAGATCTCAAAGCCCAAGTCTGCCCAGCCAACATCGACTCACAACGTGTGCCAGCCGTCCTGCAGCACTACGATGTCCCCTTCACTTGGGGAAGGGCGCCGCCTTCAGCCTCGACAACAGCCTCGCCCTAGAGATGTGTGCCCAGATGATGTTTGAGGCCAAGCGCTTGAACCACGAGGCAAAATTCGAAGCCAGAAATCGGGAATACTTCGATCCAGAATTTTATTTTGGGACGATCAGTAAGCACAGGTTCTGCGAGAGCAGGTTTCGGCGCCCCCTCTCGCGGCTCTCTAAAAAGCGATCGATTCAAACAACGATGAACT
The DNA here is from genome assembly GCA_047619485.1 of Verrucomicrobiales bacterium. Classification (GTDB taxonomy): domain Bacteria; phylum Verrucomicrobiota; class Verrucomicrobiia; order Verrucomicrobiales; family DEV007; genus JBLHKE01. Next base: position 1,251 of record JBLHKE010000228.1, read on the forward strand.
GTCCGATGCTCTTGCATTTCAATGCCTTCCTATTGTCGCCGACCATCGATCAAATGATCAGCATCGGCGCGGCCTTCGGCGGTCTGCGCTGCTGGGCACTAACACACCCACAGGAAATGCAATCTTGTGTCGACACCCGACAAGATCCCGAAGTCCGCGAAGCGCTGCAGTGGCTCCACCACGACCACCCCAACGGGAAACAGCCCTAGAGATCTCCAAGGGAACCGACGAATCGCTGCCACAGCCCACCACTCGGCCGGCTGCTCTGCCAGCCGAACAGTCGCCTCAGCAGGCTCATCGGCAGGATCGTCAACGCGACCATCAGCAGAGGAAATACCACATCCTCGACATCCAATGCACCCCGCGCCTCAGAGAAACTCCCCCAGGCGAAAACGGCAGCGATTACGAAACAGAATAGCAGCGAACACATCCATGGCACCAGCCAACCGCGCTCCGAATCAAACAGTTGATCGATCATATTCAGAAAGAAGCACAGCAGGAAATACGCGGGACTCAAAAACACCAACAGCCCGGCCGCGTGGATGGGAGCGTTGTCCAAATGGCCGTCGATCTGATCCGCCGGAGAGACGATCACCCACCCGCACAAGGCAACCAGAGCCACCACAGGAAGCAGAGGCGGGATAAACGTTTTAAGAAACATACGACGATGAGCAGCTTGAGACTCCATCCGGCAAAACTCAATTCCGTTGTCCATCAAAAAAATCTGCGCAATCTGCGATCAAGACCCTCACCCCACGGCGGCGCCCCCCCCAATCCTGATTTGCAATCCCGCCCGGCAATCCTAACTTCGCAGCATGTCCACCACCACCCCATCTCTCGACCTGCGCGAAGACATCCTGCGTCTGAAAAAAGAAAAGAACGCCATCATCCTCGCGCACAACTACCAGGTCGGCCCGATCCAGGACATCGCCGACTACGTCGGCGACTCCCTCGGGCTCGCGTTCCAAGCGCAGAAGACCGACGCCGAGGTAATCGCATTCTGCGGCGTGCACTTCATGGCCGAGACCGCGAAGATCCTCAACCCGGACAAGACCGTCATCCTCCCCGACAAAGACGCCGGCTGCTCGCTCGAAGAATCTTGCCCCGGACCAGAACTCGAGAAATTCCTCAAGGACAACGCCGACAAGAACTACTACGTCATCGCCTACATCAATTGCAGCGCACACGTCAAAGCTCTTTCAGACTGCATCTGCACCAGCGGCAACGCAGTGAAGATCGTCGAGTCCGCACCAGCCGATCGCCCGATCCTCTTCGTCCCTGACCAGAACCTCGGTTCATGGGTGCAGGAACAGACCGGCCGCGAGATGGATCTGTGGCAGGGCTCGTGCTACGTGCACGTCGAGTTCACCCGCGACAGCATCGCCAAGATCAAAGAGGAATACCCGGACGCCGAACTCGTCGCCCACCCCGAATGCACCTACGCCGTGCGCATGCTCGCCGACGTCGTCTGCTCGACGGAAAAGATGGTGCATCACTGCCGTGACTCGAAGGCGAAGAACATCATCATCGTCACCGAGGCCGGCATGTTGCACCGCCTGCAGAAAGAGGCGCCGGAAAAGAACCTCATCCCCGGACCGACCGACAACTGCAATTGTGCTGAGTGCCGTTTCATGAAAATGAACACACTCGAAAAATTGCACGCATGCCTAGAGAATCTCGCGCCTACTGTGGAGATGCCCGAAGACATCCGCGCACGCGCCGAGAAGCCAATCCTGCGCATGCTCGAGTTGAGTAAATAGTGCCAGCGGTTTGCAACCGCAGCCACGTCTAAAAGAACAGCGTGATGATCAGGATCGCCACGATGTTCACCACTTTGATCATTGGGTTGATCGCCGGGCCGGAGGTGTCCTTGTAGGGATCGCCAACCGTGTCACCAGTGATCGATGCCGCGTGAGCCACCGAACCTTTGCCGCCGTGCGCGCCGTCCTCGATCATCTTTTTCGCGTTGTCCCAGGCACCGCCACTGCTCGTCATTGAGATCGCAACGAACAGGCCGGTGACGATAGTCCCGACCAGTAGCCCACCGAGACAGATCGGTCCGAGCAACCACGCGACCATGATCACGACGACGACCGGGAGCAGCGCCGGGATGACCATCTCGCGCAACGCCGACTTCGTGACGATGTCCACGCATCTGGCGTAATCCGGATCTTCGGTGCCTTCCATGATCCCAGGCTTCGCATCGATCTGTGTGCGCACCTCACGCACCACCGCCCCAGCCGCGCGGCCGACCGCATTCATGCTCATCGCGCTGAAAACGAACGGTAGCAACCCGCCGATGAACAGGCCGATGATCACCATCGGATCTTTCAGCGAGAACTCCACCTCCCTCCCGAGATGCAATTCCAGTTCTAGAAAGTAAGACCCGAACAAAACCAACGCCGCCAAACCAGCGGAGGCGATCGCGTAACCTTTCGTCACCGCCTTCATCGTGTTGCCGACCGCGTCGAGGGCATCTGTGCGCTTGCGCACGACATCATCCATATCCGCCATCACCGCGATCCCGCCAGCATTGTCGGTGATCGGTCCGAAGGCATCCAGCGAGATAATGATCCCCGCCATCGAGAGCATGCTCATCACCGCGATGCCGACACCGTAGAGCCCACCGCACTCGAAGCTCCCCCAGATCGCCGCGCAGATTAGCAGCACCGGAAGCGCCGTCGCCATGTTGCCCATGCCGAGACCGGCGATGATATTCGTCGCGTGTCCGGTCTCCGAGGCCTTCGCGATCTTCTTCACCGGGCTGTATTTCGTGCTGGTGTAGTAGTTGGTAATGACCACCACCAAGAAGGTCATCACCACACCGATGATCGCCGCGATGAACATCTGCAAGGCCGAGAAAGTCGTTCCATCTTTCAAGGTCAGCCCTTCAGGAAAAATCTGCATGGTCGCCGGCCAGTAGAGCAGCGCCGATAGCACCGCCGCCACGCCGACCCCCTCCATCAGGATCTGTGTCGGCGAGCCGCTGCGCCAGTTGACCCAGATCACCCCGAAAATGCCGCCGATCACCGAGATCGCACCGATCACAAAAGGGAAAGCCAGCGCCGCGTCCGTGCCGACCTGCAGCGTGCCGATCAAGAGGGCCCCGATCAGGCTCACCGCATACGTTTCGAACACGTCCGCCGCCATGCCAGCACAGTCACCAACATTGTCACCGACGTTGTCCGCGATCGTCGCCGGGTTGCGCGGATCGTCCTCGTCCAAATTCTGCTCGATTTTGCCAACTAGGTCAGCGCCGACATCGGCCGCCTTCGTGTAGATGCCGCCACCGAGTCGTGCGAACACCGAGATGAGACTCGCGCCAAGCGCTAAGCCCACCAGGCTATCGATCTGCTCCTTCTTGTCGCCGCCAGCAGCCCCGAGCACCATGTAGAAAGCGCCCACTGAAAGCAGCGCCAAGCCGACCACCAGCAAACCAGTCACGGCGCCACCATTGAACGCGACGGTGAGCGCCTTGTCCTGGCTCTCCGACGCCGCCTGCGTGGTGCGCACGTTCGCCATCACGGCAATCCGCATGCCGATGTAGCCAGCCGCGAGCGAACAGACTGCCCCGACCAAAAATCCGACCGGCGTTGGCCAGTGCTGTTTCCACATAAACAGCAGAACGAACAACACGCCCGCGATCACCGAGATGGTGACGACCTGCCGATTGAGGTAAGCCTTGGCTCCCTCTTGGATCGCCCCGGCGACGTGCTGCATTTTCTCGTTTCCTGGCGAGCAACGCGTCACCATCCGGATCAGCACGAAGGCAACTACCAGACCCAGTCCGGCGAACGCCATCGCTAGGGTCACGGCATTATCTACCAGAAAATTCGAAGCGAGGATCATCGTCATGAGATAGGGGGCTAGGGGTAAAATTTATAAATCTATGAATTCCGATAAACACTACCATGACATCCCCCAACCCTCCTCGCAATCTTGATTCGAGCCGCTCGGAACCACCCAAATCGAGCCTTTTAGTAAGTTTTTAAAAAATTACAATTGAGAGAGTGTTATTTTAAATGTATATTAACAAGCGCGGGTTGATCTATCCATTTTCTCAATTTTAAGAACACCTCCTTTTTATGGCATCACGACAAGTTGGCAATCCTCAAAAAACAATCATCACCTCGATGATTTCATTCCTGCTCGCCAGCTTCCTGCTGCTCGGTTCCGCCTCAGCGGTAAAGACCGTGGTGATTGATCCGGGACACGGCGGGCGCGACAACGGAGCTAAGTGGGGTGGCGTCGCCGAAAAGGATCTGAACTTGGATGTCGCCAAACGCGTCGAGGTCCTCCTGAAGAAGCGCCACATCCCCGTCGTGATGACACGTCGCACAGACAAGTATGTCTCGCTCACCTCACGCGCCGGACACGCCAACCGTTACAAGGACTCCTTGTTCGTCAGCATCCACTTCAATGCAGTGACAAACAAAAAAATCACCGGCATCGAGACATTCTATCTGAGCTACCGCGGATCGAAGCTGGCCAACTCCATCCAGCGTCGCCTGGCCCAACGCATCCGCACCAATGATCGCGGCACTAAGAAACACCACTACGCCGTCCTGAAGAAGACACGCGGCGTCGCCGTGCTCGTCGAGTGCGGCTTCATCAGCAACGGTTGGGAGCGCAAGCGCTGCTCCGCCTCCTGGTACAAAGCCATCCTCGCCCAAGAGATCGCCAGCGGAATCGCTGCCCATTGGGCCTACTACAAGTAGTCGGTAGCTACAGCATCGTCCGCTCGAGCCTCTCCCGCGCCACCGCGAGGTAGTCTTCATCGATCTCGAAACCGTAGAACTCCTTCACCCCGCACGCGCGCGCAGCCTCGGCGGCATGGCCGATGCCTAGAAATGGTTCGAGCATCACCGTCTCCTCGCCTTTCCCATGGAGGAGGATGCACTTCTCCGCGAGCTCGACCGGGAAGGTCGCCGGATGAGGTCGTTCCTTCGCGCGCGCCTTGATAGTCTTGTAGGGGATGAACCAGTTGTTGCCCCGGCATCTCCGATCCCCCCCCTCGGTATGTCCCCAGCGCGAGATGTTGCTCTTATCCTGATAGGGAACCCCTACCGCCTTGCGCGCGACCGGCACGTCTCCCTCTTTCGTGAGGTGGAACAGGTACTCGTGACAATCGTTCACGTAGCGTTTCGAATTAATCGGTTTGAAGTGCCCTGCCGAAATCTGCTGGCCATCGCGCGTCTTGACCGTGATCGATTTGATCCAGTGGATCGTGTTTTGCAGCACAAACGTTTTGCTCAACGCTAGGATAATTTCGTGCGGCATCATCGGGTTCTTCGGCGCCGCCCCGACATTGAGAAAAAACGAACCGTCCGGCTTCAATACACGGCGCACCTCCCCCGCCCACTCCATCGACCACGCGAGGTATTCCTCACGCTCGAGTTTATCCTCGTATTTGCTATACTTGATCCCGAGATTGTACGGTGGCGAGGTTACGACTAGATCGATCGACTCGTCCGCAAGGTGTTCGCGCATGCCGGCGACGCAGTCACCGTGGATTAGATGAAAGCTCATTCAGGGCAGACTACTACTCGCTGATGATCCGAGCTTACCAAGCGAAAATCCGTCGTTTAGCCATAAAAAAGGATTGCTAAGTGTCCCTGAATATTTTAAACGTTCGATTCAAACAACTGTTTAAATTCTGATTTTGCCTCAATCCACTGCTCAGATCCCCGAGCCACAAGACCAAAACTCGAATCCACCACAACCTGCAGCCACCCGCACGCGTCTCCTCGACGCTGCGGAAGTGTTGTTTGCGGAGCGCGGATTCGAGAGTGTCTCGCTGCGCCACATCACCACCGACGCGGACGTCAATCTGGCCTCGGTAAACTACCACTTCGGTTCCAAGGAGGCGCTCATCGATGAGGTCATCGCGCGCCGCATCCAACCGATCAATCAGCTTCGACTCCAGCTCCTAGACCAATGCATTGCCGCCTCCGGGAACCAGCCACTGACGCTTGAAATGATCGTCGACTGCTTCGTCACCCCAGTCATCGATACCGTGTGTGACTCGAGCCACTCGGAGCGGCTCTACTCACGCCTGATGAGCCGCTGCCTCGCCGAGAGCACTGATCGCTTTCCGGACGTCCTCATCAAGCAGTTCACCGAGGTGATCGAGCGTTTCGTCGGCGAGATGTCGCGGGCGATGCCGAGCGTCACCCCAGAAGTGCACCAGCTGCGCATCCTGTTCATGGCAGGCGCGATGGCGCACTCGCTGTTTCACTTCGACAAGCTCCCCTGCGCCGTCGGGACAAACACCCCTCCACCGAACATGGCCATCCTCAAGGGTGAGATGATCAACTTCATTGCAGCAGGCCTCAACGCACCCTCCAAATCGAAGTCGTGAACCGTTCCCTCATCGCCATCCCGCTCCTAGCATGCGCATTCGTCGGCTGTGTCGCGAAGCCACCCGGCTACAACGAGAACCTGCTAAAGGTGGAAACGCCTGCCGGCTGGCAGAGCACTGGCGCCCGCATGGGCGGACCGGACTCGAACTGGATCCCGTCCTTCCGCGACCAGCGCCTCAGCGCCCTGGTCAACGAGGTGCGCGCTAATAATTACGACCTCAAAGTTGCAGCCTCGCGGGTGCAACAGGCTGCTGATGACGCGAAAATTGCTGGAGCAAGAGTTTTCCCGAGCGTCCGTGGAGGTCTCAATGGACGCCGCCAACAACAGGCGTTCATCGGTTTTCCATTCGGGGAGGAAGCCAGCATGTCTGGCATGTCCGCCGACGAGGAGGCGGTCACCAAGTCACTCTCGAACAACTTCGGCGTCTCGCTCGATATAGATTGGGAACTCGATCTCTGGGGGCGTATCCGCACCGGCCAAGCGGCCGCCATCGCCGACTTCCAGGCTTCCAGGCTCGAACTCGGTGGGCTCAAGTCATCGCTCTCCGCGCAGACCGCTAAAGTCTGGTTCGCCATCCAAGAGGCCGACCAGCAACTGCGGCTCGCGGAGGAGACACTCAAGAGCTACAAGGAGTCGGAGCGCACCATCGGCGATGGTTTCGAACTCGCCAACCTACCCGCCTCGCAGCTCAGACTAGCAAAGTCACAAACCGCATCAGCCGAAGCCCTCGTCGAGGAACGCCGCGGCCAGAAAAAAATCGCCATCCGCCAACTACAGATCCTGCTCGGCAAGTACCCGTCGGGGAAACTCGACACGCCGGGACGTTTCGCCTCGCTTCCGAAACCACCACCCTCGGGCTTGCCGTCCGACCTGCTGCATCGCCGCGCTGACATGATCGCCGCCGAGCGTCGCGTGGCAGCGGCTGATAAACGCATCCGCGAGGCCAAGCTCGCCATCTTGCCACAGATTAGCCTCACCGGCAGCGGCGGCACCGCCAGCGAGACGCTGCGCAACGTACTCAACCCCGACAACCTCGTCTGGTCACTCGCCGGCAGCATCGCCCAGACGTTGTTCGCAGGTGGCGAGATCAGAGCCAACGTCTCGAAACGCCAGGCGCTCGCCGAGGAGGCCATCGCCAACTACCAGCGCACCGCCCTAGGCGCCTTCTCCGAAGTCGAAAACGCGCTCACCGCCGAAGACATCCTGCGACGCCGCGAGGCCGCCTTGGTGCGATCCCAGAATTTCCTCCAGGAGGCCTACGCCCGTTCGCTCGACGAATACAAAGACGGTGTCGGCGACGTCCTGACGATCCTCACCACCCAGCAGAGCCTTCTCCAAGCCAAGAGCCAAGTCATCTCCATCCAGCGCATGCGCCTCGAGAACCGCGTCGACCTGCACCTCGCGCTCGGCGGCGACTTCGACGCCAGAGAGGTGAAGCAATAAACCCGATCACAGACGCCCACCCGCCAACGAATGAAATTCAAAACCCAAGGCAAAATCGCCATCGCGACCATCACCCTTGCGATCGCTGGAGCCATCATCGCCATCCTCATCAAATTCGCGCCCGAGGCGAAAGAAGAGAAGCGCGAAGAGATCCTGCCAACCGTCGAAGTCATCGCAGTCGAGGCGACCTCCACCTCGATCCAGATCGACTCGCAGGGCCTCATCGAGGCACCCACCGAGACCAGCCTCGCGGCCGAGGTCGGCGGCACAGTCATCGAGGTCTCGGAAAAATTCGAAGTCGGCGGAGAGTTCCAACGCAGCAAGTGGCTCCTCAAGATCGAACCTGCGGACTACGCTTCCGCCCTCGCTCAGATGCAGGCCAACGTGGCCGAGGCCGAGCTCAATCTTTCGCTCGAACAGGGGCGCGCGCGGGCTGCCGAACGCGACTGGAAGAGCGTCGGTGACAACAAGGCACCCAGCGACCTAGTCCTGCGCAAACTCCACATCAAGAGCGCCAAGGCGAAACTCGAATCCGCAAAATCTGCGGTCGAAAAGGCCAATCGCGACCTCGCCCGCACCGAGATCCTCGCCCCCTACGACTGCCGCATCCGCGCGACCTACGCCGAGGTCGGCTCGTTTGTCACACCTGGCGCGCGCATCGCAGATATCTACGAGCGCGGCGGCTTCGAGGTGCGTTTGCCGATCCCGCTCGACGACTTCGCCTTCATCGAGGAAGATGGTACCGGTAGCCCGGTCACCTTCACCGCTGAGATCGCGGGTAATGTGAAGACGTGGCGAGGTAAAATCATCCGTGACGAAGGGGTCATCGACCGCCAGAGCCGGTCAGTCTACCTCGTCGCCCATGTCGATACCAAGGAGCAGGGCAAGTTCCTCAGCCCTGGGCTTTTCGTCAAGGCCACCATCATCGGCCGCGAGTTGGAAAACATCATCGCGCTGCCACGTAAAGCCCTCTACGGCAAAGACCAAGTCTACATCATCGACAACGAGAACAAACTGAACTTCCGCACGGTCACCGTTGCGCGCACCGAGAGAGATCGGGTGCTCATCACCGACGGGTTGAAGAGCGGCGAGCGCGTCTGCATCACCAACCTCGCCGCCGCCATCGACCAGATGAAAGTAAAAATCTTGGGCGACGAAGCCGACAAGACAGAGGTAGAGGAGCCAGAGCCGGACGCAAAACCCGAAGCCTAAGACTTTTCACATTTCACCTTCCCACTTTTTACCGCCGACCCGCCACCTTTTACCACCCGAATGGAGAAGTTAATCTACTGGTTTTCGAGAAACCACGTCGCCGCCAATTTCATCATGGCAGGCATCCTCCTGCTCGGCATCACCACCTGGTTCAAACTGAAAAAGGAGATTTTCCCCGA
>JBLHKE010000229.1:0-10418 GCA_047619485.1 Verrucomicrobiales bacterium
ATTCACAGCCTTTCCTTACTCTTAATTTGCAGCGAAACGGCAAGCACCTCGGCGATGACTTCAACGGCATTGGCGGTATGGACACCGATCTGGGTGATCCTGTCTACTCGATCGGGGCGGGTCGTGTTGTGTATTCCGGTGACGCCGAGAGCGGCTGGGGCAACGTGCTGATGATCGCCCACCGCTTGCCTGATGGGTCGCGCTTGCAATCATTTTACGGGCATCTGCAGCGGCGTGATGTCGGTGTCGGCACGGATGTTATGCGTGGTGAGGCAATCGGGGCAGTGGGCAAGGGTGATGGCGCTTACCCCGCGCACCTGCATTTTGAAGTGCGTGACAGCTTTAGCGTAAATCCGGGGCGTGGGTATTTCTCAGATGCGATGAATCGGCGCGATCCCAGCGGGACGGTGGAGAATGGCCGCTGCGCGCCTGACGATTTGCTCAACCAAGCGCCGCAGGAGCCGCTCACGACGCCTGAAATTAGGTGGTAGTAGACGCTGGCTGACAAGTTCGCAGAGTGGATTTGCAATCTGCTCCGAGGATCGACGATCCGAGTGACTCACTGGGCGATCCTCGCGTCGGTAGCCTGAGGTGCTAGCCGTGTAGAATGTCGGCGCGAGCGGCGCTCCTTGTTAAGCGGATTGCAGAGCCACTCTCCTCACCGCTAAAGCGTTTCGCAGTGCTCAAACCGCCGGCCATAAAAAAACCGCTATTTTCCGAAACAAAAAAGTGCTGCCAGGGAACTACGGCACCGTTGGACTGACTACCGTTGCTTCCTTTCGGACCTGGCGGGATTCATCAGCCAACAATCCATAGCCCCTGACAACGCGACGAATTTAGCCAGAAGCGGCCACCTGACTAGCGAAAACTGCCTTGCACGTCGCATTTTCCTGAGAGACAGTGAAAAAATAGGCGTGTTCACTCACGCTTCGGCGACTAAACCCCGAGTCGCTAGGATTATTCTGCCGGCCATCATCCCCATAATGTCTCGAATCGGCGGAAGAAATTTTTTCAAATGGGGCAAGAAAACTATTGTCTTCCCTTCCCTCAGTCCCTAGAAAAAGTGAATCCAGCACTGTGCTGGTTCGTATTTACCACCCCACCCGCTACTACCCAACTCCGAACTCCTAAATCACTATGTGGAAAGCATTATCCGTTTTCGCTGCACTCCTAGCTGCTGGCGCCGCTTTTTTGAGCTACCTGAACAAACAGGACCTTGAAAAAGAAGACAAACTTCTCGTCACCGCCGAGCAAAATCTCGGCGACATCGACGCTCGATTCAACGAAGTAAAAGATTATCAAGTCAACGCCGAACGCCGCACCGGCAAGATGGAAGTGCGCCGCGATGCGGCTCTTGTAAAACAGGAAGAGGCCAAGCAGCGCCTTGCCGACAAGGAGCAAGAAGTGGCCGACACCAACACGCGCATCGCGGAACTCAAGGAAGAGATCGCCAGCGCCAAAGAGAAAATTGCAGAGTTTGGTAACATTGGAACCTTGGTCGCCTTGATCGAGCAATTACAGAGTGATCTGTTCACTGCCAAGAACGACATCGCCGCTCTCGAAGGTCGCCTCGCCTCAACCAAGACCCGTGCCGAGCAGACCGCTGATCGCATCCAGAACTACAAAGACCTCGAGCACCGCCAGCGCAACGGCCAGATGGTAACGACTAGCGCAAGCATCTCCAGCGTCTACAACACGTGGGGCTTCGTGGTTCTCAACCAAGGCGACAGCCAAGGGATTGTCACTCGCACCAAATTCGACGTGAACCGTGGTGGCGAGAAGATTGCCGAACTCGTCGTGACGAACCTCGAGAAGAACCGCAGCGTCTGTGACATCGTCCCAGGTTCGATGCAGCCTGGCCAGATGCTCCGTCCAGGTGACAGTATTAGTGTTAATCCTGATAGCTTGCCGAAGCCGAAAGCTGAGCTAGACCCGAACCAGCCAATCGGGCTCGACCCGAATCTTCCAGGTGCAGGTCTGCCAATGGCACCTGCTGCAGATCCAATGGCTCCAGCCCCAGACGGTGTCCCAGCGGGTGAGACCGATCCATTCGGTGACCTCGAAACACCAGCGACCACACCAGCCAGCGATGATCCATTCGCTGACCTCCAGTAATTCTGACCTTCCAATTCCCCTAGGATCCTCCTCAACCCCGACCCGACCCTAAGAAAATGATCAAAGTATTCCTTATCCTGTCCTCCGTCGTGCTCATCGCCAGCGCGGTTCTCGGATGGATGAACCGCGAAGAGTTTATCACCGTTCGCACCGCCAAAGACGACACCAACGAACAGACGGCGGCGAAGATGAAAAAGACGGATGGTGAGATCGAGACGCTCAACGCCATGAACGTCGCCCTCGACGACACGCACCAAGCGTATGACGAGTCAGTGCTAGCAACCCAGGGCTACGACGATCGGATCACTTCCCAGAACCAGTTGCTCACGGCGGCAAACACCGAGAAGGCGGGTCTCATGGAGGTGAAGTCTGAATACGACCAAGCCCTCGAAGATCTGCGCCTCAAATTCGCTGGCATCAAATTTGACGAGATCCCGGCCAAGATTCAGGAGATGAAGGACGAACTCGCCGAAGCTGAGAAGAAGAAAGCCGAACTGGAACTCTCCGTGGCTGCTATGGGCAAGCGCGTCGAGCGCAACAACGGCACCATCCAGACTTACTCGAAGAAGCAGGCTGAGCGTAGCCAGGGCATCTCTCTCAACGGCACCGAGGGCACGATCACCGCCGTCAACCAAGACTGGGGCTTCGCCGTCATCAACATTGGCAAGAACCAAGGCGTTTCGGCTGACTCGGAACTCATCGTCAAGCGTGGCACTGAAATCGTTGGTAAGCTCAGTATCGTCTCGATCGAGCCCCGCCTGACCGTCGCCGATATCCGTCAGGACACCCTGCGTGATGGTGCTCGCATCCTCCCAGGTGACAAGGTCATCTTCGAGAAATTGCAGAACTAGTTAACCTCTGCTAGGGTTATGGATCGAGCCATGCAAAGCTTCACCAAATTCTTAGCCATTATTCTTTCTTCGGCAGCCGCTGTCGTTCTGTTTTCCTCCTGCGTCACGACGCCTGAGAAAACGCACGTCTACGACTACGGCGATAACGACGACGTCAGTAACCAGCCGTGGGTTCGTCCGGAGAGTTTTGAGGGCAACCCAATGGGCAACATGCCCCAGAGCCGTTAGACGTAGGTAATCAATTCACGGAGCGATGCAACGGATCCCGCAAATCGCTTCCTACGTTGCCGCTGAGCTGTTGCTCGGCCTGCTTCTCTCTTCCTGCATCAGCACCCGCACGGGGGCTGATAAGCCGCACGTCTACCCCAGCACGGATGACGGGGTCACCATCCAGCCGTGGAACCGCCCGAGCGACACCTTCGATGGTGGCACGACCAGTGGCTTCCAGCAGTCGCGTTAGGCTTCCAAACACCGAGCTGCGATGAACCTGAGGAAGTGCCGGATCTCGATCGGGTTGGTGATCGTGGGTCTGATCATCTCCGGCGTGACCGCCTTTCCTCTCCTTTCCGAGATGAATCTGATCTCGAGGGTGCTCGTCGGGGAGGGGGGCAGTCTCGATCCGGCAGATCATGCTGATGCGGCTTTGACCAATTGGATTCTCACCGTGCGCGAGGGGCTCGATGTGACCTACGCGGAGTATCCATTCATTGCCTATGGAACCGATTGGTTGGCTTTCGGGCATATCATCATCGCCCTGTTTTACATCCTGCCGTACCACGATCCACTACGCTACCGTGGTGTGCTCTTCGTCGGCGTGATTGCTTCTCTGTTAGTCATCCCGCTGGCCTTGATCTGCGGCGAGATCCGAGGGATCCCATTCGGCTGGCGCCTGATCGATTGTTCCTTTGGAATCCTGTGCCTGCTGCCGCTCGGCTATGCGATCAGGGAATCTGGCCGTGCCAGTGGCGAGACGTAACTTCGATTTCAAGATCGAAGCGGTGCTCCTGTGGGTTTTCGTCCTTGGCAACGCGGTAGGTATGCTCACGCGCATCAAGTTTTGTGAAACATCGATTCCTATGTGGTGCCCTTGATCAAGGAGCTTGGGGCGTATCGCCGCGAGTTTTTTAGTGACGGAGCGAGACGCCCCTGGTTCCTTGGTCTTCACACCGACATGCGATCATCACAGATTGTAGTGCGCGGCAGTGTAGTCAATCGTGCCCGGTAGATGCTCAGCAAGTCGGCTTCGATTTTAAAATCGAAGTTACGGCTCAGCGTTCTACCCTTGTGACGATTTCTTGCGTCTGGCGCACCTTTACGATCCGCGAGTGATCGAGCACGCCGTGCCAGTGTGTCCCGGGATAGAGGATGCAATCCTTGCCAAGGATACTGCCCGGGCTGACCACGCTGTTTGAGCCGATCTCGGTGCCGTCGCCGATGATTGCGCCGAACTTGCGCAGACCGGTTGCGATGCGCCCACCTTCGTGGCTGATCTGCACCTCTTGGGAATCGAGTTTCACGTTGGAGAGGATCACGCCGGCACCGAGGTGTGATCCGCAGCCCATGATCGAGTCGCCCACATAACTGAAGTGTGGCACGTCGACCTCGTCGAAGAGGATACAATTTTTGAATTCGCTCGAGTTCCCCAGTAAGCAGCCATCGCCGACGATGACATTCTCTCGGATGTAGGCTCCGCTGCGCACGGTGCAATTTTTACCGATCCAGACCGGGCCCTTGATGGTGGCGCCGGGCTCGACCACCGTTCCCTCGCCGATGAAGATCGGGGAGCCGACGAAGGCCTGCTCGCTGACATCGCCGTTGATCGCAGGCCTGAGATGCTCACGGAGGTAGGTGGTGATCTTTGGGAGGGCTGACCAAACAGGTAGCTCGGCGTCAGAGAAAAGGCCGGCGTGGGGCGAATTCGAGAGGTCTAGGTAGTTGGCTGCAGAGAATGGGTGCATGGCAAAAACTATCGGGCATCACCGATAAAATGTCGAACCGAGTAGCAAAAAAGCGCTACCTGAACTGCCCGACGCGCAGGCAACTTTTGGATGTCGCGGAGAATACTGATCCTCGCAGCGAGTGGCAAATCCACTTTCCTAACTTGAACTGGTGCGCTAGTTCACCGTGCTATCGATGCTGTCTTCGGCGAAGCGGGTGGTGATTACCGTGCCTGTCGGTGCCTCTTTCTTGCTCGTGATCAAGTTGCCCTCGGCGTTCGTGGTCGCGGTGAAGCCCCGGGCGAAGATGGACTCGGGGCCGAGAGCCTTGAAGGCGGCGGTAGTCTGATCGAGGCGGGCTTCTTGCGCGGCGAACTGACGTTTGAAGGCTGAGCTGAATTTCTCCCCGATCAGCAACAGATCCTGCGCCTGGCGTTCGAGTTTTCCGCCAGGGTGTCTGAGCTGCATGGTGTGTTCAACCTCGCGTAACTGGCGTTCGTAAAATTGCAGCTTGGTCTCGATGCGGCCTAGCAGGATCTGCTCGAGGTGGTCGAGGTCCTGCTCGAATTCGTCGAGGACGCGCAGCGGTTCGCGGGTCAGTGCACTGCGCGAGGTGTGGTCGAGCACCGTCTCCCAGTGCTGTAGCGTGCGCTCAACGTTGGTATTGAGCGAAGTCGAGAGATTACCCAGCCGCGCCTGCAGTTCGCCCGTATCCGGGACGATCAGTTCGGCCGCTGCGCTCGGGGTCGGGGCGCGCAGGTCGGCGGTGAAGTCGGAGATGGTAAAATCGATCTCGTGGCCGACCGCCGAGACGATCGGGGTCGGGCAGGCGTGGATCGCGCGGGCGACTACCTCCTCGTTGAATGGCCACAGGTCTTCGAGCGATCCGCCGCCGCGTGTGACGACGATGGTGTCGATGGCGGGCAGGCCGTTCTTCTGTGGCTTGCTCAAGTGATTGAGGGCGCGCGCGATTTCTCCAGCGGCGGCATCACCCTGCACCCGCACGGGGTAGATGAGGATCCGCACCCACGGGGCGCGGCGTTTGAGGATGTTGAGCATGTCGCGCACGGCAGCACCAGTAGGGGAGGTGACTAGGCAGAGGGTGCGCGGGAATTTCGGGATCGGCAGCTTGCTCTCCTGGTCGAACAGCCCCTCGGCGTGGAGTTTCTGTTTCAGGGCATCGAATTTCACCTGCAGGGCGCCCTGGCCGACCGCCTGCACGCTGCGGCCGATGATCTGGTATTGACCGCGCGGTTCGTAGACCGAAATTTCGCCCTTCAGCTGAATCTCGATGCCGTCTGTCAGCTCGATGCTTACCCGCGCGGCGTCGTTGCGGAACAGGACGCAGGAGACCTGGGCTCCGGCATCCTTCAGGGTGAAATAGACATGCCCAGAGTTCTGCCGGCGCAGGTTGGAGATCTCGCCTTCTATGATGACATCGCCGATCTTGAGCTCGAGCAGGTTGCGGATCTTGCGCGTCAGCTGCGTGACGCTGAGCACCTTCTTCTCCGGCTCGGGTGCCGGTTTTTCGAAGAGGTCGAGGAAGCCGTCGTCGTTGCTCATTGGTCGGCGAATCGGAGGATGATCTTGCCGTCGCGCTCTGCTCTCTGTGCGTGTGTTAGGGCGGCGGCGATCTCTTCTGGGGGATAGACTTTTTCCACCGGGAGTTTCAACGCACCGTCGGCCATGAGTCGGCCGAGTTCCCCGAAGAGATCACGCACGGCATCGGTGCCCGCCTCCTTGAACCACTCGGTGACCCACAGGCCGCGCAGCACGATACGTTTGAAGATGAGGAAGCTGTTGGGCACCTTGAGGCTCTGGCGCGACATCGCCCCGTAGGTGATCATCTGACCCTGGGGTGCGAGCAGGTCCATGAGGCGCAGCGCGCTCTCGCCGCCGACCGCGTTGAATACGAGCGATGGTCCGCCGTCGCCAGCCAGTTCGCGCGCCTTGGCGACCGAGTCTTTCTCGTCGAGGAACACGACGTCGGCTCCGAGTGCTTCGAGCTGGGGGATGAGCGATTCGCGGCGCACGAAATTGATCGTCTTCAGGCCGTGGAATTTCGCGATCTGGATGATCGCTTGCCCGACTGCTGAGTTGGCGGCGTTCTGGGCGACCCAACTCCCTTTTGGGAGGTCTTGGAAGTCCGTGAGCAACAGCGCTGCCGTCGGTGGGTTAACCGAGAGTTGGCAGGCTTGCAATGGGTCGAGGCCGGCTGGAATTTTCACTAGTTGATCGGCGCTCAGGGCAATCTGGTCCTGCCACAGGTTGCCGCGTCCGAGGAAAATGACCTGGTCGCCCGGTGCGAAGCCTTCCACGCCATCTCCGCAGCTGATCACCTCGGCGCAGGCCTCGTTGCCCGGGACGGCTGGAAGTTCTGGTTTGATACCGTAGGTGCCCTCGATGTAGTTGATGTCGGCCGGGTTGATCGGTGCGGTAAGCACTCGGACGAGCACTTCCCCCGTGCTGGGTGTCGGTTCGGGCGCCTCGCCACAGGTGGCTTGTTCTTCGGGTTTGCCGAAGGATTGGAATTGGATCTGGCGCATTAGTTTGGCTGATAGAAGGTGACGCAAACTGGCTTTGGACACTCGGCAGAATGGCCGGTGTCGGTGAGTTCGCCGCTCTGTTGATCGATGGCGAACACTGTGAGCGAATTGGAATTCTGGTTGGCGGCGATGATGAATTTGCCGTTCGGATGGATACCAAAATTGCGCGGTGTCTTACCGCCGGTCGGTTCGATTTCAACGAGAGCTAACTTTCCATCATCGGCGATTTTGAAGCATGCAATACTATCGTGGCCGCGGTTGGAAGCGTAGAGGAATTTCCCGTTCGGGGTGATCTGGATTTCAGCGGTACCGCTGCTTCCTTTGTAATCTTGAGGTAGGGTTGAGACGGTTTCGAGTAATTCGAGTTTTCCGACACCGAAGGAATAGTCGATAACGGTGACGGTACTTTTTAATTCGTTCAGCAGGTAGAGGCGATCACCTTTAGGGTTCACTGCTAGGTGACGTGGTCCGGATCCTGGTTCGACCTCGAACGCGCCGGTGCGTCTCAGTTTGCCACTAGGCTTGTCCATTTCATAGATCACCAGTTCGTCGGTGCCGAGATCGGCAGCGAAGAATCGCTTGCTCACGTTGTCCGGATTGATCGAGTGCGCGTGTGGTGCCTCTTGCCGCTTCGGGTTGGCGCTGCTGCCCTTGTGTTGGATGAGGGAGCTGTGCTCACTGAGCATACCATCGTCGCCGACGGGCATGACCGCGACATTGCCACCATGGTAGTTGGCAACTAGCAGGTGCTTGCCGGTCTTCGTCAAACTCAGGTGGCAAGGGCTACCACCGCCGGACGAGACACGATTGATCTCGCTCAGTTTGCCATCGCTTGGATCGATTTTAAACGACGCGACCGACCCGGTTTCGCCACCATTAAAATCGCGAGTTTCTCCGACAGCGAAGAGCAGATTTTCCTCAGGATTTATCGCCAGAAATGACGGATTTGTTGATATTCCAGCCGTTCCAGCAGGGATGATCGCGCCGTTCGCATCGTCGAAATGAAACAGGTAGATCCCCTCGCTGGTGCCGCCTTCCGTGTAGGTGCCTATGTAAACCAAGGACTTCCCGGCATGCGCGGTGGTGGTCGATCCTAACATTAATACTAACAGGTTCGTGGAGGCAAAAAAGAGTCGCAGTCGGTTCATAAATTAACAGTCGTGTCTTGATTTGTTCGGTCCGATTTTGGACAATCTGAAACCACGGCAGGCATCGCGCCTGTTGGTGATGAACCTGAGCTAGGCTCCGGTGAACTGCCAATGTTTTGTCTGTCGGATTTCGCAATCAAACTATCAAACCAACAACCAATCGAGGGCTGCTGTCTGCGGGCCGCCAATTCCAATTCCGAATCTGAGTCAATGAGCACCAGAATGACTAGTGGTAAAACCTTAAGATATCTTAACTATTAATTAAACTTAACACTTTCTCGGCCGACAGAAAAATTTCCTGATAAGGCGCTTGGCAAGAAAAATAGTTATGCCATAATAATGGCTTAGTTATTTTAAATGGCTCGCCAGAAGAACAGCGTCGAATCCGTCCAGATCACCGTCTCGGTGACTGAGCAGGTTCGCGACCAGCTTGAAGCGCTGACTTCATCGGGATTATTTGGAAAGAACGTTGCGGACACGGCCAATATTTTTATCTCTGAGCGCATCCGCGATATCGTGGAGCGCCAGTCGCCTATCCTTTCTCTGCCGGTAAAACCAAGCTAATGCATTTAGTACTTTCCTATTCCTCGATCCTCTCTTAGAACCGATTCTTCGCTACCAACCAACCAACCATGTCGTATCTCTCTCGTTTTGATCTTTCGTTCGATAGCCCGAAAAAACCACTCCCGCCGCTGTCGGAGAGTTCGTCGCTGGACGACTCGCTGGACAACCTGAGCAAGGAGATTTGTGCTCTTGATCCGGAGTTCGCGGAGATCCTGCTCTCGCTTACCTTTTCCACCGAGAGCCGGGACGAAAAGATCGCGAAGCTTAGGGGTTGGGCTGGGGTTTAGGAAAATCCCGTTGATTCGATTTTAAATCGAATTCCATCGTGCTGAGGCTGAGGATCAAGGCACTGCTATTCGATTTTAAATCGAATTTCCGCGTCACTAACGGCGCGCGCTAGGCGGCTCACTCGCCTAGTAGATCCGGGCGGTTCTTCTTTGTCCGCTCGCGGCTCTGATCGGCTTTCCACTCGTTGATCTTCTGGTGGTGGCCACCGAGGAGCACCTCGGGCACCTGCATCCCCTCAAACTCGGGTGGGCGGGTGTATTGCGGCGCTTCGAGAAGGCCGCCAGGGAGCTTGAAGCTCTCCTCTTCGGATGAACGATCGTCGCCCAAGACGCCGGGAATGAGGCGGACGATGGCGTCAGTGAACACCACGGCCGCGATGGCGCCGTTGCTCAGGACGTAGTCGCCGATGGAGATTTCATCGTCGACAAGGGCCTCGGTGACGCGGTGGTCGATGCCTTCGTAATGACCGCAGAGGAGGATGAGATGGCCCGCGGCGGCGGCGTAGTCTTGTGCGATGGACTGTTTCAGCTGCCTGCCCTGAGGGGTCATGAGGATGATTTTACAATCATCGGTGCGCAGCTTGCGGACGGCGGCGAAGATCGGTTCGGGTTTCATCACCATGCCCTGGCCGCCGCCGTAGGGGATGTCGTCGGCACGGCGGTGCTTGTCGGTGGTGAACTCGCGGATGTCGTGCACGCCGATCTCGACGTGGCCAGCCTGCTGGGCACGGCGGACGATGCTCTCGTCGAGGGGCGCGCGGCACATTGGCGGAAACAGGGTGAGGATGTCGATTTTCAGCTTGGTGGCGATAGTGGTGGAGGTTTTCGTTCCAGATCTGGATTTTCGCAGATGCACTAAGGGGTTGTCAGGAAATAAGTCATACAAAGATGCGCAGGAATTTTAGCCAGCACCAAGGCAGATTTCAGCGATTATAGCGGGCTATTTGAGTTGGAAGCGAACGCGGGTGAT
>JBLHKE010000230.1:0-10418 GCA_047619485.1 Verrucomicrobiales bacterium
ATCAGAACGCGGGATCGAGCGACAACGAAGGCGAGATAAGGGCCAGGGTAGAAACAGGATCGGGTAAAACCGAAAAAGAGCGAGCCCTCGCCAAAACACAGACTTAACACGTGACCAAGAAAGTGGGAGCTCGATCAAAATGATTTTCCCGACAGTCTCTGGAGCTTCAGTCTACGCCTCATCGCAGGCACGGAACGTCTCGAACACTTTGTGCGAAAAATAGCGCTCCATCCGATCAGGAAATACCGTGACAATCTTCGCGCCCTCCGGCGCACTTTTGGCAGCCTTCAGCGCGGCTCCCAGATTCAATCCCGAACTCGGCCCGACCGGAAATCCCTGGCGCCACAATTTCCGCGTCAGATCGAGGCACTCACAATCGCCGATCTCGATCTTTTCAAGTCTGGTCGCCGACTCGCTCTCGGACCAGTCGTGAAACAACTGCGACACGCCATCGACGACCCCCGGCACATCGGAGCTGAACTTGAAACTACAGCACTCGATGTTGTCACCGAAGACCTCGTTCTCTCTCGGGATCGCCGCCACCGGTTTCACCGCACAGCCCGCCGTGTCAAAGGCCTCGTAGAGTCCCTGCAAGGTTCCGCCGGTGCCGACGCCGCTCACCACTACGTCGACATAAGAGCTCGGGATCTGGGAAAGGATCTCCGGCCCGGTCCACAGCCGGTGCGCCTCGACATTGTCGGGGTTGGAGAACTGCCGAGTGTGGAACCATCCATTCTCCTCAGCCGCCACCTCAGCCGCGCTCAAAACCTGGCTCATCCCACCACTGACACGCCGCACCTCGCCGCCGTATGCCTGGATCATCAGGCTGCGCTCGTTGGTGGCAGACTCTGGAATGTAGGCGACGAACTTCAGCTGCATCTGCGCACAGGCCAGCGCGAGGGCGATGCTGGTCGATCCACTTGACGCCTCGACTACCACACTGCCAGTCGAGATCACCCCACGCCGGCGCGCCTTTTCGAGGATGTGCCGCGCGATCCGATCCTTGGTCGACCCGCTCGGGTTGAGGAACTCGAGCTTGCACCAAATTGGTGGTAGATCGGGTTCGAGTTGCACCGGCACCAACGGCGTTGGGGCGATTTTGTGAAGGTAGCACTCGCCGGCAGGTTGGTTTGGCATCGGTATTTCTCGGCTCGGCCCGCGGTCCAGTCAACGCGAGTCAGCTTCAGGATTGAGATTTCACCCCCGATCGGCCATAACCGGGTATGCAAACCAGTCCCCCCACCCGCCGCCAGTTCCTCAAAGCAAGCGCAGCCAGCGTATTCGCCTTCCAAATTGTTCCCAGCCGGGTCTTCGGAGCCAACGAGCGGGTCGCGGTCGCCAGTGTCGGCGTTGGCGGAAAAGGCGCGAGCGATGTTGCCGGCGCCAAGGGGGCCGGGGCAGACATCGTTGCCATGTGCGACGTGAATTCAATGACACTCGACAAGGCGCTCAAGAAATACCCGGGCGCCAAGGGCTACAGTGATTTTCGAAAGATGTTCGATGAGATGGGCAAGAGCATCGACGCGGTCACGGTTTCCACCCCCGACCACATGCACTTCCACGCCGCGCTTGGCGCCATCCGCCGTGGCAAGCACGTCTACTGCCAGAAACCGCTCACTCATTCGATCTGGGAGGCGCGCAAGCTGACCGAGGCCGCCGCCGAACACAAAGTCGTCACGCAGATGGGCAACCAGGCACACGCTGGCGAGCCGATCCGCCGAGCCGTCGAATTGATTCGCGCTGGCGTGATCGGAAAAGTCACCGGAGTTCACGCCTGGACCAATCGTCCGATCTGGCCGCAGGGGATGACCGAGCGGCCACCAGAGCAGGCCACCCCCGGGCACCTCGACTGGGAACAATGGATCGGCCCCGCGCCGATGCGCCCTTACAACGGAGGCTACGCGCCGTTCAAATGGCGTGGCTGGTGGGACTTTGGCACCGGGGCACTAGGCGACATGGGCTGCCACATCATGGACATGCCATTCTGGGCGCTGGATTTGAAATACCCGACCGGTGTCGAGGCGGTGCAACAGGGCAACAGCCTCGAGTCCGGTCCAAATCGTTCGACCGTCACCTACAAATTCGCTGCGGGAAAGTATAGCAAGGAACTTCCTTTCGTCTGGTACGACGGCGGCGCGATGCCCGAAGAAAGTGTCTTCGAGGGAACCATCATCAACGGCAAAAACGCAAAGAAGTTCGACCTAATCGTGATCGGCGAAAAGGGCAAATTCCTCTTCAACCGCAGTAGCGAAAAATGGATGAGCTCGCCCGCAGGCCTACTCGAAGAGACCACTCCGGACAAGACGATCCCGCGCGTCAAAAACGAAGATCAGGAATGGATCGACGCCATCCGTGGAACCGGACACGCACCGCTCTCCGGTTTCGATCAGTCTGGTCCGTTTACCGAAACCGTCCTACTCGGTAATCTCGCCATCCGGCTTGGAAAGAAGATCACTTGGGATGGACCAAACCTGAAAGCCACCAATGCCCCAGAAGCAGACCACCTGATCCGCCGGAAGTATCGCAAAGGATGGGAGGTCTGATGGACAATGAAGCAATCACACAGCGCCTGGAGAACCTTGAAGCGCAGAACCGCCAACTGTGTTTTGCCGTCTGCGCCACGATCACCTCCATCTGCGCAGCTCTCGGGATCTGGAATCTCTACCAGGCACTAGCGATCCCAAAATTCTCCGAGATCTTCGACCAGATGCTCAATGGTAAAGCCCTGCCGGCTCTCAGTACAGCTGTCCTCAACCATTCGACCGGGCTCATCAGCTTAGCCCTCGTCCTCCCGCTCGCCGCCATCGGAATTTTCCTCGGCCGGGGGCGCAAGGTATCCAGCCTCTGGCTGTTGATCGGGATCCTGCTAGCGATTTTCCTCCAACTCGTCGTGACGCGCTTCGCCCTTTGGGTTCCGCTCACCCAGATCATCAGCGACATGTCTTCGCCCTGATCCGATCACTTCTCAGCCTCCGAATTTTCAGATAGGATAAGGCCATCAAACGGATCCTCGCATTCCAAGCTTGATCTACCATCCAACTTCCGCGATACACTGCACCTGTGAGCAAAAAGAAATCCACCGCTAAAAAGAAATCCGCCCCTGCTAAGTTTTACGTCGGCCTAGACATTGGCGGGAGCACCGTCAAGTCTGCCGTCGTCGACAACAAGGGCAAGCAGGTCGGCCGGATGTATGAGGTTCCCAGCCTCGTCGACCAGGGATTTAAGAAGACGTTCTCCCAGATGACGGAATCATTCGACCTCTTGCTCGCGGACAACGGCATCAAGAAGAGCCAGGTCGGCGGCATCGGCATGGACGTGCCAGCCCCTTCGTGCGATGGCGTTATCTGGGGACAGGCAAATCTCAATAGCGACTGGGTCGGCGTCAACGTGCGCGACGCCTTCGCCAAAGACATCAAGAAGAAGGTGTTCATGACCAACGACGGCAGCGCCGCCGCCTACGGCGAATACGCACTGCGCCGCCGCAAGATCAAAGGGATGCTATTCTGTGCCCCGGGCACCGGGCTCGCCGGCGGGCTGATCCTCGAGAACGGCGACATCTTCGAGGGGTGCAACGGCCTCGCGCTTGAGATCGGCCACGTCTCATCACCTTTCCGCGAGAACGGCAAGCTACCCAAGTGTAGCTGCGGTAAGAAAGGCTGCGTCGAAGCCAACGTCTCACTCGTCGCCCTGCGGCGCCAGCTCGCAGCGAAACTCAAGCAGCCGAAATACAAGAACCACTCGCTCAACAAAGAGCGGCTCAACATCAAGGCGAAGGCGTTCAAGCTGCGCGATCTCGCTGATGCCGGCGACAAGATGGCACTCGAAATTTTTGATCACCAGGGATTCGTGCTCGGCTACGCGCTCGGCGACCAGGCGCACGAACTCAACCCAGAAGTCATCGTCATCGGCGGCGGCCTCTCCGAGAGCAGCTTCCGCGAGACGTTCATGAAATCGATCAAGCGTGGTTTCGCCGAGCGCGCGCTGCCGTCCTACCAGAAAAGCCCGCTCAAACCGCACAAGCCGACGATCGCTTTCGAGTGGGCGATCGGCGGAGATGCGGGCGCGGCGCTCGGAGTGGCACTGAAGGCTCGCGACGTCTACTCGTAACATCGACGCGCGGAACGCTTCGATGAAAGGCGCTTCCGTGCGGGGTCGAGCCACTACAGAAGCGTGCGGCGGCGCTGCCTGCTGTACTCCAGTTTCTATGAATCATCGGGCTCGATCGGCCAGATGAATGACAAGCGCACCTCCTGCTTCATCCGCGCGGTCTTTCAATAGGTTTATTCTTGCTGGCCTTTTAAACCGAGCGGTCATGAATAGGCATGACCGTCCGCGCCAGGTCGCGCATATGTGTTGGGTATCAGAGTTTTCCGTCACCCTCTCCAGCTTCTGCCATTGCACTAGCTATTTCAGCAAACTTGACTTCTAAGTTGCTAACCCAGAGGCAATTCCCAGTAGCACCTATGCGCCTTCAATGGTAGATTCAGCGCTCGTGCCTCCTTCCCGAGACTAACGAAGACCAACTAATTATGAAACCAGACGGAGTAATCAAGACCCTACTACAATTGTGTACCGCTGCGGCGATCATCGCTGCACCGACCACCTCTACCTTCGCCCAAGATGCGGCAAAGAAACCGGCAGCCAAGCAAGTTGCTAAAAAAGCTCCCACACCGCCAAAACCGATCACGGAGGTGAAGAAGGAAGATTTCCGGGTAGTCGTCACACTCCCCGCAGTGTTCGAGGGCACCAAGCTGACCCCCGTCACGATCGAGCCGAAAGAGTGGATTGATCTCACCGTCAAATCAGCTGTCCCGCACGGCACCCGCGTTCAAAAAGGCACGCGCCTTGTCGAACTCGACCTCAAGACTCTCGAAGACCAGGTCATCGCCCTCGAAACTGCCTCACAGAGTTCGAGGCTCACCCTACAGGCAACGATCGACGGCCTCGAGAACCTCGAGCAGACGAACCCGATGGATCTCACGGCGGCCAACCAGGCAAAACGCCAGGCGGACGAGGCGCTCGATCGCTGGCTCAAACTAGGACGCGATCGCGAAGTCGAGACCTACAAGCGCAGCCTGGAGTCTTCCAAGCGGTCGCTCGAATACGCGCAGGAGGAACTCAACCAATTGAAGCAGATGTATGACGAAGACGATCTCACCGAAGAGACCGAGGAGATCATTCTCAAGCGGGCCGAACGAGGAGCGGAGCAAGCGACGTACTACCTGAAACGCGCGCAGCAATCTTACGATTACGCGATGAAATCCACACTCCCGCGCCAGCACCAGCAAACACTCGATGCACACAAGCGCGCCACCCTCAATCACGACCTCGCCGTCCGCGCCATCCCCCGCGTGCTCGCGCTCAAGCGATTGGAAGTTGCCAAGGCGAAAGAAGACACCAAAAAAGCGGCCAAAAAACTCGCCGACTTAAAGCGCGACCTAGCGGTTCTCAAGGACATCACCAGCCCAAGTGACGGCATCGTCTACTACGGTCAGTCGGTGCTTGGAAATTGGACGAGCGCGGCGGAGGCCAAGAAGTTGGTGACGGGTGGAAAGATCACCCCAAAGAGTATCTTCATGACCATCGTCCACGACGGCTTGCGCGTCAGCACCTCTATCCCCGAAGACAAGCTGGCGATCCTCAAGGCCGGCGCGAAAGGTTACGTCATCCCAGTCTCGAACCCGCTGATGCGCCTGCCGACCCAGCTAGGGAAAATCAACTACTCGACTTCCCCGCTCGGGTTCAAAACCAGCTGTAACATCGAAGCACCCGAGAACGCCAACCTCTTCCCTGGAATGAAGGCAAGTGTGTCGTTTACGATCGCGGATCGCAAAGGCGTCATCACGGTGCCCGTCTCGTCGATCTCACGCGATGGCAACAAGACCTTCGTCCACCTCGCCAAAGAAGGTGCCGATCCAGAGAGGCACGAGGTGAAACTCGCCGAGACTGACGGCAAGAAGATTGTCGTCCTCAAAGGTCTCAACGAGAAAGACAAAGTACTCACCGTCGCCCCATGAGATCTGGCCTCGTCACCACAGTCGCTCTCGCAGCCACGCTCGCCTTCGCCCTGCCCGTGAGCGGGAAGAAAAAGTGGGCCGAGACCACTCCGGTTCCGGTCACGCCTGAGAACATCGATTCAGCGATCCGACGCGGCGCCGATTTCCTGATCACCGATCAGAACAAGAACGGCTCGTGGGGCAGCGCGACCCGCACGAAAGACCTCAATATCTACGCCTCGATCCCGGGCTCGCACCATGCCTTCCAAGCCGCCTGCACTGCCATGGCCGTCGAGGCTCTGTGGGAGTCGGGACTGGCTGGGAGCAATCCCGCCGTCCAGCAATCGATCGACCGTGGTGAAGCCTACCTGTTCGAGAAACTCGAGCGCGTGCGGCGCGCTGACCAGACCGCGATCTACAACGTCTGGACCCACGCCTACGCCATCCAGTGCCTCGCGAGGATGTCGCTGGAGAAAGCCGATGACAAGGAGCGCCAACAGCGCATCAAGGAGCTGATCGCCAACCAAATCGATCGGCTACGACGCTATGAATCAGTCGATGGTGGTTGGGGATATTACGACTTCCGCTACGGGACGAAGCGCCCGTCATCTTCCTCGACGAGCTTCGTGTCGGCCGCCGCCCTAGTCGCATTCCACGATGCCGAGCAGGCTGGTTTCGACGTGCCCCAAGACATGAAGGATCGGGCAATCGCATCGATCCAGCGCCAGCGGAAAAAAAACAACACCTATGTCTACGCGGAGCCGCACAAGATGCGCCCGATGGGTAGCATCAACCGCGCAGGCGGTAGCCTCGGGCGATCGCAGGCCTGCAACATCGCTCTTCGCCTCCACGGTGACGAGACCATCACCGACGTCGTGCTCGACGAGTGGCTCAACCGCCTGACCGCCCGCAACGGGTGGCTCGACATCGGCCGCAAGCGCCCGCGCCCACACGAGTCCTGGTTCGCAGTTGCCGGTTACTTCTTCTACTTCGGTCACTACTACGCCGCGCGTTGCATTGACGACCTACCGGTCGAAACCGACGTGGAGAAGGCACTGGTGAAGCGCCAGCAAGATCAGCTAGCAGCCATTCTTTTGCGGCTTCAGGAGAAAGATGGATCTTGGTGGGACTTTCCATTTTACGACTACCACCAACCCTACGGCACCGCCTTCGCGATCATATCGCTGGTGAAGTGCAAGTAAGAGAGAAGTGTCGGTTTGCCGAGTCTAGGCTAGTTTGCGAATGCCGCCCCCGAAGACTCACTCCTTCAGAAGGAAATCGCCGTTACCCTTCAGATTTAGATAGCTCTGAATTTTACCCGACGGCCAGCGAACCTCGAGCCGATCGATCACTTCAGCAGAGCCGAGTCCGATGACAAGCTCCGTCGCTCCCTGTCCCATGAAACCATTGTGTGGAAAAATATCGCGCACGATCTTTCGACCACCGACGGTTGCAGTGAGGCGCGCACCGATGCCCCGCCGGTTGCTAGCCTCCCCTTGCAAGTTCACGCGAGCATAGTTCGCAGGTGGAAAGCGGTTCAAAAATAATCGCAGTGGACCACCGCCGACCGATCCGACTAGCAGATCGGTCGCGCCATCTCGATTAAAATCGGCGGCGACCACACTGCGCGAATCTGAGTCGATGTCCGCCCCAGAGGCAAACGACACGTCGAGAAACGATTGCCCGTCCAGATTGAGGAAGGTGCGATTGCGCTCGAACGCACTCAAGTTGGCGCGCTCCGTGGGCATCAGGAATGGATTTTTGACCCAGAACTCCCCTGCCTCGGTATCGAGCTCACCGATCGAGTCAATCAGCGAAAGACGATCATGGGGCTGTGTCACGACAGCCCGCCAGAGGCAGGTTCACCCATCGGGTTTGCCACGCTCGAAACTAAGGAATCCGGTCGTCGCATGAAGGTCGAGCAACCCGTCGTTGTCCAGATCAGCCATCGCCGGGGCGTATGCCCAGCCGATGTCGTTGATGCCCCAATCTTCGCTGGTCTCGGAGTAGCGCCCTGCCTTGATCCCCCTTCGGTAGAGCCGGTTGCCAGCACAGGCGCCCTTGATCTGATCGTAGACCCCGGCGGCGTAGTCATCGCTGTGCACCTGTCCGATAATCCGCCGACCCATCTTCGAATACATGTTCGCCACATAGATCTCAGGGGAACCGTCGTTGTCCAGATCGCCGCTCGTGACGCCCATGCTCGTCGCAAAATCTGCAGCACCGCTCTCGGCGGCAATGTCTTCGAAGGTGCCATCGCCGCGGTTGCGCAGCAGGCAGTTCTTGCCGAAATCATTCGCGACATAGAGGTCAGGCCAAGCGTCGCCATCGGAATAGAGCCAGGTCGCAGCAAACGAGTTCCGCCTACCGCCACCGGCACCACTCTTCTCAGTCACATCCTCAAATTTTCCTCCACCAAGGTTTCTCCACAGCACATTGCTCGCACCGGAAATGTCGTCGCCAACCCACGGCAATGCCTCGCCAGCCACTGACGCGCCCTGGTAGAGGACATAGAGATCGCACAGCCCGTCGCCATCGTAATCTGCCACCGCGCAGCCCATTGGAGACTTGCCAAAGACGAGCCCCGATTGCTCAGTGATCTCGACGAATTTCTTCCCGCCCTCGTTTCGATAGACACGGTCGCCGAGAATTAGGTCAGGGTAGCCATCGTTGTCGAAATCCAACCAGCATGCCATCGCGCGCGCCGGTTTATTAGCCATCATTGGTAGACCGAATGCCTGGTTCGCCACCGCAAACTTCTCCCCACCGAGCGACTTCAAAATCGCGGTCGGCCCGCGTACTGAGGAGATCGCGATATCGAGGAACCCGTCGCGATCAAAATCTTCGACCGCGAATTGAAAACTATAGCGCTGGGGGATTTCGTTTTCAGGCGAGATCCAGTTATCGGAGACCGGCAGCCGGTGCAACTGCGCTGATACGGTGACCTCTTCCATCAGCAATTGCGGCGCGCGTCGCTCGCGCTCCGAATTGATCTTCCACGCCGACACCACCGCCCCCTTCTCAAATTCGGCCTCGGACTTTGTCTCGAACTCGATCTGATGGAACGAATCGACCGCTATGAGCGCGCCATCCTTACTGCGCCCCTCGGCGGACAGCAATGCCTGCACCCTCCAGGCCCCATCGCCTGTGCCCTTTTTTTCGATCTTCATGACACGGAAGCGCTGCGCTTTCAGTCCCGACTCGATGCTGCCAAGCTGTCGGACGAGCGCCGCGACCAGATCCTTTGCACTGACCTCCTGCGGATCTCCGCCCCGCCTGCTCTCGCTGATTCCTATCTTACTGCGTTCCTCCAAATCCTCAGGATCCCCACCGATCACTGCCCCGCGAAGGTCAGCACGAAACATCCCGCCTAGCGCGACCGTATCCCTCGCCCCCAACGCCGCCAAAAAACGCTTCCCGAATCGCTGCTCGATGACGAAAGTCACATGCTCCGCATCCCACACCATCCGCTGCCGCGCCGGATCAAGTATCAGCTTTTCAGGGTCGACCGAGTCCTGTGCCCGCACGCAGACCAGCCATGCCAGCGCAACGGTGAGAGTGAGACTAAGCAGTTTCATCATCACCGAACCTATGCAGCGCCGGGTGGGACGTCAATCTTCGCCGCAAGCAGCGTCACACTCGCGCCTGTCGCCTATTCCCCACCTGCCCACAGCGACTCAGGCAGCACGACACTTGCCAGCACCTCCTCAATCTGCGCCAGCTCCTCAGCCGAGAACAGGACAGCCTCGGCACTCGCCGCCCTAACATTCTCAGAAATCTGCTCCGGCCGGCTCGCCCCGATCAACGCACTGGTCACCCTGCCGTCCCGTAAAACCCATGAGAGTGCCATTTGCGCCAAGGTCTGTTCGCGGCCTTTCGCGATGTCGTTGAGGGCGCTCACGCCCTTGATCACTCCGCCTGCAAGATCGCCCTCGCGCAACAGACCACCAGTCGTAGCCGCACGCGAACCAGCCGGGATCCCATTCAGATATTTATCAGTGAGCAACCCTTGATAGAGCGGGCAGAACGCGATGATCCCCATGCCGAACTCGCTCGCGGCATCGATCAGCTTCCCCTCAATCCAGCGATTGAACATCGAGTAGTTTGGCTGGTGGATTACCAGCGGAGCCCAGTTGTTCCGCTGACATATCTCCGCCGCGTTGCGCGTCTCCTCCGCGCTGTAGGAACTGATTCCTACATACAGTGCCTTCCCCTGCTCCACCGCCGAGTTCAGCGCTCCGAGCGTCTCCTCCAACGGAGTGTCCGGGTCGAACCGGTGGCTGTAAAACAGGTCAGTGTAATCCATCCCCATACGCGTCAGCGATTGATCGAGCGAGTTCAGCAGGTACTTGCGTGACCCCCATTCACCGTACGGTCCAGGCCACATATCGTAGCCAGCCTTGGTCGTCACCAGGATCTCAT
>JBLHKE010000231.1:0-10416 GCA_047619485.1 Verrucomicrobiales bacterium
CGCCAGTCTTGCCCGATCGCACCCAGTAGCCATAGAAGGTGTGGTCGCCGACCGGCCAACACCTGGCGACCAGCGAGTACCAGACGTCCGTCTCCCAGCCGAGCTCGAAATTCCAAGACTTCAGCCCGGTGCCCTCGCCACCGAACTTCTTCGTCTCCGTTCCAGGCCCGCGATACACCGCCCGGATCGGTGCCGTGTGTTCCTTATGATCCCAGATCGAAAAAATGAAATTACGCGCCCGCGGGTGCTCCTGGATGCCAGCGTAGCCCCCCGCTTTCCCGCTCCACCCCAGCGCCTCGTAGTAGGTGTACATCGCCTCGCCTCCCTTCGGAACGCGCACCTCGTTGATGAGGATATCGCCCTCAAAATTGGCATCGTTGTAGACCATGTGCGACGAGGGCGCCGAGTCTCCGCCGGCTAGCGCGGTCGCAGTTGAAATGACGAGTATGGTAGCGATTTTTCGGAAGATCATCTCGGTAACCTCCCACCCTCGCAGAGCGTAAACAAGCGCGACTCCATGAAAAATTTTAAGCCACTCACCATTCTCCTCGTCGCCATGATTGCGACTGCTCTACTCCCCTCCCCCGCCCTAGCGCAGTTGGCGCAGGTCGGGAAAACGCAAAAACGCAGCTACCAATTCGAGGAAGCTGGCAAGGAGATGGAGTACACCCTGTTCGCGTCCAGTAAGGTCGACGCCGCCAAGCCTGCGCCCCTGCTGGTGTTGCTGCACGGCCTCGGTAGCAACCCCGGTCAGGTGATCCGCTACCGTGGGATCCGCGAGGAGGCGGAGAAACGTGGCTACATTGTCGTCGCACCATACGGCTACAACAGCCGCGGTTGGTACGGCAGTCGGGGCAAGGGGAAGCAGGGGTCACACTTCGGGAGGAAGGGGGATCCGGACAACCTCGGTGAACTGAGCGAGAAGGACGTCATGAACGTGCTCGGCATCGTGCGCAAGGAGTTCAAGATCGACGTGCAACGGATCTACCTCGCTGGGCATTCGATGGGCGGTGGCGGAACCCTCTACCTCGGTTCGAGCTACCCGAAAATCTGGGCAGCGCTCGCACCGATGTCTCCAGCGGCCTACTTCAGCACCAAGAAATTGGAAAGTTTAAAGAAGATCCCGGTGATGATCGTCACCGGTGACAAGGACAAGCTCGTGCCGGTGAAACAGGTGCGCCGCTGGGTGAAGGAGATGGAGGAACTGGGGATCGAGCACGTCTATGAGGAGATCAAGGATGGCAACCACATCACCTCCATCACCAACAACCCCGAGATGATTGGCCGGGTGTTCGACTTTTTCGACAAGCACCAGCGCGAGAAGAGCCAGTAGAACAATCAGCTCGCCCCGGTGCGTTCGGTTGCTTACCATCCCTCAGTATGAACCGCCGCCAAGCACTCGCCGCACTCGCCGCCAGCACCTTGAGCACCCAATTACTCGCCGCGCCCAGCGCTTCCGGCAGCTCGAAGAAAAAGGGCTGGGCCGGTGGCAATAAGGAACTCCACAAACTTTTCCGGGCGAAATGGTACTACACCTGGAGTCCCAAAACCCACACGAACGACGCCATCGAATTTGTCCCGATGATCAAAAAAGCGGGCAGCCTGAAACAGCGCGCGGCGGTCGAGAAGATGTCTGGTGCCAAATTCCTGCTCGGCTTCAACGAGCCCGAACGCAAGAAGCAGGGCAACATCAGCATCGCCGACGCGATCAAACTCTGGCCACAACTGGTCGAGATCGCTGTGAAGAAGAAGATCCCACTCGGTTCGCCCGCCCCGTCCTCCAACAAGGCTGGGCTCGCCTGGCTCGAAGAGTTCATGGATCAGGCGAAGCGCAAGAAGCTACGCATCGACTTCGTCGCCCTACATTGGTATAAAAGTCGCAAGGCGTCCGAGTTCGAGTCCTTTGTCAAGGGCATGGCGCGCGAGTATCGCAAGCCGATATGGATCACTGAGTTCAATGGCTGGGCCGGACCCGAGAGCGAGAACTACAAGTTTCTGCGCGACTCACTGAAGTTCCTCGAGCGCAACAAAGATGTGCGGCGCTACGCCTACTTCAACGTGGCAAAAGGCAAGCCACTCAGCCTGTTGGACAAGGACGGAAAACCTTCGCGCATGGGCGAGATCTACCGCGACGCTTAGGGCTTGTCAGTAAATAACTCCTACAATCTGCTGGTTATTTTGGCCATCACCCGCGTTAGCTTCCAACTCAAATAGCCCGCTATAATCGCTGAAATCTGCCTTGGTGCTGGCTAAAATTCCTGCGCATCTTTGTATGACTTATTTCCTGACAACCCCTTAGGAAGCGACACGGTCTTATTTGACGACTTCGACGATGCTAAATGTCCCGGAGTGGCGTCGGGCGACCTCTTTTAGGAAGTCGGCTCCGGTCTTGATCGGACCGACGGGTGCAGCGTTCGGATCTGGGGCTGGTGCGTTTGGGTCGGGCACGGCGACCGCACCAATGTAGATGGTGTTGATCGTCACGTAGAGGCCGATGTTGAGGTTATCGATGGTATCGATCACGTCCGGGATCGGCTTGGTCGGGCGACCGTCGGAGAGCAGGTAGATCGAGTCGACATCCTGACCGACGACGTAGCGACGGAAGGCGAACTCCATCGCGTCACCGGTCGGCGTTCCACGGATCACCTGGCGCTTGTTGATGAACTCGTAGGCTTTCTTCTTGGTCTCGTCATCAGCGAGATGCAGCTCGGAAGGGTAGCTCTCGTTTTTCGGATAGAATACCAGGGCGAATTTGTGGGTCTCAGGCAATTGCCCGACCAGCGAGATGCATTCCGTCTTGAGTCGCTCGAGTGGATAACCGCGCATGCTGCTGCTGGCGTCCATGACGAAGACGATGTTCTTGCCCACGATCGGTACCCCGTAGAAGGTGATTGAAGCCTCCTCTCCAGAATCGACAGCAGCGGCTGCCCTCTCTGCTACCAGTTGCTCGGCTCTCTCAGCACTAAGTGGCTCGGCCTCTGGTGGCGTCGCATTTTTGGCCGCCCACCACGCCTCCCAATCGGATTTGTCCGAACCGGCATCCTCCCCGGCGATTTGCACCATCAGCAGACGCGCCCGTTTTCCGATCGCCGCATCGTCCACCAGGCCGACGAGTGCCTCGATCGCTTTCGGCGTGCGAATTTTGATCATTGCATCGGCAGCGGCCTTGCGCACCGCGATCGCCTGCCCGTCGCCGGTGCGTTCGATGATCGAACCAATCGCCGCGTCGCTCACTTCCCCGGACGACACCAGGCAGCGGATCCCGGCGGCCATGATCGGCACACCGCCGCGTCTGGCTGAGCCCCCGGCCTTGATCGCTAGCCCACCGATTTCGACACCGCGCTCGTCCTCCATGCCGGCGAAGGCCTCGAGCAGGAGGTGGTTCTTGTCGGGATCGGAGCGCAGTAGGCGGTAGAGATATTCGCGACATTCGTCGGCACGGAACGTCGCCAGCACATCGCGCGCGTGGCGCTTGACCGGGAGTGCGACACTGGGTGAGGTGATCGATTTGACCAACAGTTCCGCCGCCTCGCGATGATCTTGTTCACCAAGGAACGACTCGAAAGCCACCTCCCGCTCGCTAGCGAGTTCAGATCGGGCGTCTTTCAGTGCCGCCATGCGCACCTTGCGCCAATTGGACGGCTCCACCGCGGAACAGATCGAGTTAAAGGAAACAACCGCTACGAACGTGACCAGGACAAGGCTGAGTCTTGTTTTCATGCCCGAGGGTAGACCAACGTGTTAGCGCAGGTCAAGCATGAGGGATTTGGTTAACGACGCAAATGCTTACTCGTCGTGCGGGTGTGCTTTAAGGAGTTCCTCTGGGCTGTAGAGGCCGACTTTATCCTTCACTGAGGCGCGCACCTTCTTGACCTCGGCTGGGGTCACGACGCTCGCCTTGTTGCCAAAGGAATTACGAACATAGGTCAACACGGAGGCCATCTCCTTGTCGGTGAGCAAGCCCTCGAACGGCGTCATCGGCACCTGGCCAGGGTATTGCTTGCCGGCGACCTCGATCGGTCCCATCAGACCTTTGAGCGTCATTTTGATCATGCGCTCGCTGCTGCCAACCGCCCACTTGGTGCCGGCGATCGGAGGGAAGCCCGCGTCGGGGAGCCCTTTGCCGTCTGGCTGGTGGCAGGTGGAGCAGTAACCGTCACGCGAGTAGATCTCGGCACCGGCGATGTATTGCTTGGCGGCGTTTCCGGTGAGGTGCTTCGGCGCGTTCACCTTCGGCTCCTCCGCTGGGGCAGTGGTCGAACCGTTGAGCGCAGCGACGGCGAATTCGTAGCTCGAATTCGAGTAATTATCGAGCCCCTTGGCCTTCGCCGCCTCGACGATCGGCAAGCCGGTCGCCTTGGGCAGGTAGGAGGCGGCGTTGATCGCCTCCAGCCGCACCCGGCCGTGCTCGTCGCCAGCCGCAACCATTAGCAACTCGACCTGCTCTGGAATGCGGTGGCTGTTGTAGCGGAGCACGCGCACAGCGGCAGCGCGCACGCGATGATCTTTGGCAGCAAGCAAGCTCTTGAGCAGGTTAGCATCGACACGATCGGCTCCCCAGGTGACCCAGAGCGCTTCGAGTTTCGCATGTTCGGCGTCGGCCGGAAGCTTCGCAGCCCAGGCTTTCGTCGCCACAACAACCTCGGCCGCATCGCGGCCCCGCAACTCCCGACGGGTACGGTAGCGGCTGCGCTGCTCTTTCAGTTTCAAGTTCTCGAGGAGCACTCCGATGCTCGCACCGGCGATCTCGGCGGGTTTGACCAGCGGACGCGACGGGTAAGTGACGCGGTAGACGCGGCCGTGGATGTGGTCGCGTTTCGGGTCACGCGCACTGTGCTGCATGTGGCCGATGAGCGCGTTGTGCCAGTCGACCACGTAGAGCGACCCGTCGGGCGCGAACTCGAGGTCGGTCGGGCGGAAGTTGAGATCCTTCGAGACGAACAGGTTCTGACGGTACTTGGTAGTGAAACCGGTGCCGTCTTCGATCACCTGGTGCTGCTTGGCGCCGAGGTAGCCGATCGAGTTGCAGAGGATCACGTCGCCCTGCACCTCGTCAGGGAAATGTCCGCTAGAAACGAACTCAATCCCCGAAGTCGGGCGCACTTTATTGTCTTTCAAGAGATCAGGCGCGCGCATGTTGTGACCGTAGCGGGCACTCACAGTGCCTGGTGTCATCCACGAGAAGCTGGTGCCCGAGGTGTGTAGGAAGAAGTCCTGGCCCCAATCATCGTAGGCGATGCCCCACGGGTTCGGGATGCTGAACTGCGCGTGGCGCACCAGTTGCTTGCGCTGCGGGCTGTAGCGGAAAAAGCCACCGTTGGTGCCGCGCTGCGGTCCGTAGGCGGTCTCGACATTGCTGTGCAAGAACACGCCCTCACCCATAACGAAGGCACCAGATGGGTCGGCGCAGAACGCCGAGATTGCGTGGTGGGTGTCGTGGTCGTCGAAACCACTCATGATCACTTCCTTGGTGTCGTAAGCATCGTCGCCGTCGGTGTCCTTGAGGAGCACCAGGCTGCCGCTCTGGGAAACGTAGACGCCGTCATGAGAGATCTCGAAACCGATCGGGATGTGCAGATCGCCAGCGAACACCGTCTGCTTGTCGGCCTTGCCGTCCTTGTCAGTGTCTTCCAAAATCAGAAGTTTGTCCTGCGGGCGCGCGTCGCCGATGCGGTAGTGCGGGTAGCTGGCCATGGTGGCGACCCAGAGGCGGCCCTTGTTGTCGAAGGCCAACTGCACCGGGTTCGAGAGATCCGGGAAGTCCTTCTCGCTGGCGAACAAATCGATCTTGTAACCCTCGGCGACCTCGATCTTGGTCTCCGACTGCTTGCCCGGCAGGTATTCGACGGTGCCGTTTTTGCCGCTCGGTTTGTAGTTGGTCTTCACCGGTGGCAGCTCGCGGGTCTTCGCATCCGCAGCGGCCAGATCGAACTTCTCACCAGCCAGCACCGCAGAGATGTTGCTGTCACGAATCTCGGTCATCTGGCGGGTCTTCTCCAATTCGAACGGGTAGTTGCCCGGGCCGAATGGCTTGTAGCGGCGGCCGTAGACGTGCACGCCGTTGGGGATCTTGAAATCGTTGAGCCACGCCCAGTTCTTCTCCGTCACCGCGGCGTGCACCGCATCGCGATTTTTGGAATCGATACCCGCCGTGCCGAACAGCGAGTCGGCCAGGATCGGTGCTAGCTTCTTGTAACCAGCGTCATTGAAAAGCGCGCCGTCAATCGTGTATTCTTTGCCGTCCGAATACAGTGCTTTGGATGGGTTGAATGCGTCGACGAATAGCACCTTGTTGGCAGTAGCAACCTCTTTCATCGCAGCGGTGTAGAGCGCTAGGTTCGCGTTCTGGATGTCGCCGCTCGGGATGCCATGCTGCTTCGAAAGATCCTGCATCGCGGTCGGAGAAACGAGCGCGAGCTGCGGTGCGCCCTCGCCGTTGTATTTCTGCCCGAGCGTGTGCTTGATGAAAGCATCGAGTTCCTTCTTATACCGCTCGACGTTGGCCGGCCCGTCGAAGGAGGAGTTGAAACCGAAGAAAGCAACGATGGTGTCAGCACCGAGGCGGGTCAACCACTGGTCGGGTGTCTCGAAGTGACCACCGGGCCTGGTGTTAACCTGGAATCGCTTCGCCACGAGTTCCTTCGCGCCCGGGAAAGCAAACTGGCCAGCGTGGTCGCGCCCGGGGTGTGGGCGAAACCCGGGGGTGTTACCCTCGTCACCCATGTTGCGGATGCTGATGCCCGATTTTGGAAAACGCAGGAACACCTCGGTCTCGAAATGTCCGTAGTGGTTCATGCGCGACGCCACGCCGGTACCGATCAAAACGATGCGATCACCCTTTTTTACGGAGAGCTTATCGGGGGCTTGCGCCTGGGTAGAAATAGGAGCGAGCGCAACTGCACCAGCGAGGATGGTGGCTAGGAAAGTAGATTTTCGGAATGTCATGGTTGTTAAAATGTACTGCAATATGCGCCGGGATTGCCCGACGATACAGAAAGAAATTTATAACAGGCGGCGGCGCCATGCCACGGTCAACACACGGGACTATCATCTAGAATGGGTCTGCCTCAAATGGTCGGATGCTAATGCAGCTCAAGTGGGCGAAGCGTGTCTCTCCCTCAGCATCAACCAGTGAAAAGTCACGACTTCTGAACTAATGATGCCTGCCTCAGCGAGCGGGCGCCAGTATTGCCGGGTCGTCAGAACATGGTGAGCATGTTTTACAAAAACCGAAGCCGAGCGGCGAAGCGCAGTTTCTGTGCTCTGCTAGCGTGCTTGGTGCTGGCGAATGCATGCCGCGCGGTAGTGGTTCACGTGACGTTGGCTGAGCCGATCCCGTTTTCTAGTGGCCAGTGCGCGAACCGAGCCTGAGGGCTTCTATAGTGTCGGCGAAAACACAGGCCATACGCAAAAACGGGACTGCCGTTTTGGTCGCAGCCTAAAGGCTACGCTACGTGGCTGCACCCTTCTCTATCTAACGCTAGTGAGCTCAACACAACTACTTCGCAGCCGGGAGCGGCGCAATCCCCTGACTATAACGCAATTTGTGGCACAGGTGCGCGCCAGCGTCGCGCGAGCCGACGATGATGCCTGCACAGTTCGTCTCCCAGCGCATCGGCAGGCCCTCGCCTTTGAACGGCGGATTGTCCGGGTCGCCGAGCGAGAGCCGCTTGGCCGCTCTGACTCGCTCGGTGGCGACCAGTTGGCCATCGATGTAGACCTCGAGCCCACCGTTGGATTCCATTCGACTCACGACAGAATAGACGCGGCCGTCTTCTAGCGGAAAAATCCCCTCCGCCGCCTTGGTCATTTTTGCGCCAGAGCCGAGCTACCGGTAGCCAATCTTGCTCCAGTT
This sequence comes from Verrucomicrobiales bacterium, assembly GCA_047619485.1. Taxonomy (GTDB): domain Bacteria; phylum Verrucomicrobiota; class Verrucomicrobiia; order Verrucomicrobiales; family DEV007; genus JBLHKE01. The sequence continues at coordinate 7,856 of JBLHKE010000231.1, forward strand.
TTCAGGAATCGAGGTGCCGACGCCACTGCGGTTGAGGTGCACCACCGCGTGTCCCGTCGAGCGCGGGTGGATGATCTGCAAGGAGCACGTGTTGCGGTGCGTGCGCGAGTAGTCGAAGATCCAAGTGCTGCCCTCGTCGCGCTGCTCGGGATCCATCTTCACGTAGATGCCCTTCGCGCCGCTGCGACCGTCGCCACCTGGGCCATCGAAACCGATAACGTTTTCCGCGCTGCCACGAATACGGCCCTTGGCGACAATCTCTTCCGCCACGAGAGCCGGGGTGGCGATTGCTCTTCGGGGATCGGCACGGCGCCAGGCACCGCCACACGCAACTCGCCGCCGCGTTTCTCTGCCGCCTCCTCGAGCTTCTGGACTTCGATCGCGCCCTCCAAGTCTCCCGCCTTGGTGAGTTCTTTTTTCAAACCACCGAGCTGCTTGGCGTAGGCGTCGAGCCGCTTGATCTCTAGCTGCGTGGCAACCGTTGAGTATTTCAACAGCGCCACATCGAACTTCTTCCGCAGGGGCGCGACGGCCGGGTGCAGCGCCGCTATCTCGGCTTCGCTCAGCGGCTTCACTTCGAGATTTTCCATCTCCGAGCGCAGCGCCAACACCGCTTCGAGATCTCCCTTATCCTAGTACTGTCCCTGAACTTTCTCCAGCGCCCGGCCGTAGCTGAATTTGAGCTTGGACGCTCTCTCACTGAGCTCAGACTGAATGCTGGCGAGCTCCTTCTCGTGAGCCACTTGGATTTTCAAAGCGCTTGCGTTCGACTCCGCAGCGCTGGTGGTCGGAAGGATGCAGAGGCAAACGCTGGCGCAAAAGAATTGGAGAAGTGAAAATCTCATATGTGGGCAGTATCCCTCGTATCGTCGCAAATTGCACACTGGAAACGGGAGGCGACCGTAATTGAGGCTTTAGGTGAGTCGTGGCTTGGAATGAAAAAATTTGGCATCTAGGTACGCATTACGATTCGTGATGAATCCACGCGAGTAGTGAGACCAAGGAGTTTGGGGCGTCTCGCCCCTTCACTAAAATACTCGGGGTGAAGCGCCCCAAGCTCCTTGGTAGGCAACCGGATCGGGATCCCATTTCTCACAAACCTTGATGCTTACCAGTGCAGGGCACTGGACAGCCATTTTCTAAGTCTCGAAAACCCACCTCACCCCCCTACCACATCCGGCGGCGGAACACCTAGAAGCATCGCTCCAACATCGACCGTCCCCCCTAGGCCTACACGATTTTCCATTCGCCCCGGCCGTCGCGGATCTTGCACATGGCGTTGGCTGCCCCGTCGCCGACAAACACCTCCTTTTTCGGATCCCAGCGCAGCTTCACGCCGCGATCGATGGCGATGTTCGCAAGGTGGCAGAGCGTCGATACGCGGTGGCCGATATCGACCGGAAAATACGGATCCTTGCGCGACTTGATGCAGTCGAGAAAGTTTCGATGTTCGCCCTTCGGTTCGGTGAACAGCTTGATCTCGCCATCGCCGATCTCCGCCTCGAGGATCTCCTTTGAACTCGCCTCCAACTTGGCGCGCCAGCCACGGTTGCCCACCCAGCCATCGCTACCAATGAACTTGATGCTCGGGTTGCCGGGCTTGCAGGTCATCTCCACCCCGTTCTCATAGCGGAAGGTCACATCGTATTCCTTCATCGTGTCGTAGAGACCGCCAGACCAGCGCTCGCCCTTGCCTTCGATCTCCACCGGTCCGGAACGTTCGCTGTCGTTCGCCCACTGCGCGGTGTCGAACAAGTGCGTGCCCCAGTCGCAGATGATCCCGCCCGAATAATCGGAGATCCAGCGAAAGTTGAAGAGGACGCGGTCTTTCGTATAAGGCGCTTCCGGGGCTGGCCCGAGCCACATGTCGTAGTCGAGCCCCGCCGGCACCGCTTGCGGCGTCGGGTCACCCGGCTTGCCCGGTTGTTTCGGCAGGATCACCTCAATACGCTGTAGCTTGCCGATGCGTCCATTGCGCACCAGCTCGGCCATCCGGTGGTAGACTGGCACCGAGCGGTCTTCGGTGCTCGTCTGGAACACGCGCCCAGTCTTCCTCACCACCTCGGTGAGTAGCTTGCCCTCGTCGATGGTGTAGGTCGGCTTCTCGCACTGCACATCTTTGCCAGCTCGCAGCGCCATCAAGCTCATCAGCGTGTGCCAATGATCCGGTGTGGAAATCATCACCGCATCGATGTCATCTCGCGCCAGTACCTCACGAAAATCTCTAGTCGTAGAGCAATCTTTGTTGCCGTAGTTCTGATCGACGATGCCCTTGGCGTGTTTCATCCGGCCATCATCGACATCACAAACCGTGAGGATTTTCGCATCCGCCTGATCGAGGTAGTGCGGCAAGTTCCACCCAGTGCCGTGCCCGCCGGTACCGATCAACCCGATCGTAATTTTTTTGCTCGGGGCGTCGGCGCCGAGCACGTGCGCCGGGATGATAGTAGGCGCAGCGATCGCAGCAGCGGCGCCGCGGACGAAGTCGCGTCGGGTTAGAGTCTTCATAGCAGATCCAGCCTGGGCCAGATTTTTGCAAAAGTCGAGCACATCAATGAACC
>JBLHKE010000232.1:0-10384 GCA_047619485.1 Verrucomicrobiales bacterium
GAACGCTTTGCCTCTGAGAAACCGCAGGTGGAGGGCGAGCTGTGCGGTCGGGTCGGCGTTGGGGGCGAATCCTAAATCAAAACGAAATCCCCAATTAGTGATTGAAGTTATGGTAATTATAATTATATTTCAGTATGAAGGGATTTTTACTATCGATCGCGATTCTCGGAGGGGTGTTTTATTTTCTCAACGAAGGCAGCTCGAGCTCTGATGCGGGCAAAGTGTATGCGTCAGCGACGGGAGCCGCAGTCGAGGTGACGCCGAGCAACGCGGACTACATGGTGGCTCACGCTGAGGCTCCGGTGATCGCCTATTTCTGGGCACCCTGGTGAGGCTCCTGCGGTGGGGTTTCACAGTTGGTGAAACAAGCAGCAGGGGATCTGAAAGGCGAAGCGGTGGTAGCGATGATCAACGTCGACGACAACCGCAACCTCGCGATGGAATATGGAATCCAGAGCATCCCTGCGATCCTGGTGATCAAAGATCGCGAGGTTCTCGGCAGCATCCGCCCAAGGACGGCGGATAGCCTTGTCAGTGACTTCCGGGAGTTGCGCTAGCCGGAGGGCGGACACGCCTGTCTGCCCATCCTCAGTAACGCGGGCACTTCTGCCCATAAGCGTTAGGTTAAAAAGGACGCAGCCATGTAGCGTAGGCTTTAGGCTGCGTCAAAAACGGCATGTCGCATCTACGCATGGCCTGTGCTCTCGGCGACACGCCAGACGCGCTTGGATAACGTTCGCGCACAGGCCGTCAGAAAACTCAGCCGGAGCATCCAACCGTAGCAGATTTTGCCAGAAATTGGGCACCCATCCCAATTTGGGCTTCCCGTGTTGATGATCGGAGCGATGATCGTGGTTCAAAGGAGCCTCGATCTAAAAGCATCGTATCGATCCCTTACATGTGCATGAAGAAGCAGCTTTTGATTTGGGGAATAGTGGGACTTTGTGGCACAGGGGTCAGCCTGCTTATGTGTTTCTAGATTCCGCTATTAGTGATTGGATCAATTGGTTTTCTGCTAGTCTCTCTTTTCATGCCGGGCGCCTCGTCCCTTGATCTCTAGCTCCTAACAAATCACCTGACGGGCAGACGGACGACAATCCTAAACCCGTAGCGGGCGCGAAAGCGGTAAGAAAGCAACGAGTTCTAGCCGTTGATCACGGCGCTCCCTAAGGTTTAGGATGTGTCATCTAAAACGTGTTGCTTAAAAAAATGAACCGGCTGCTCCTCGCTTTTATTCTTGTTTCGCTGTCATACCTTGGACAAGCGCTGGACAGGAACCGCCAGCCCGCCCAGAGGTCGATGTGGGAAAGGACGTTCGAATCCCAAACCTGAACTCGGGGCAACACCGCCGGGCGGTTCGTCCGCTTTGAAGCTGCTACACCAGCCGTTCCAACTCGTCGTCGATCGCCTGTAGTTTCGAGCGTAGGACCTCGATGCGTTCCTTGCGGTTGAGATCCGCGGCGGCCTCGTCGCCGTCTTGTTCCAGCAGCCGGTGAAGCTGGCGCTCGGCAACTTCCTTTTGGGCGTTGTCCATGCCGCTGATCACCACACCGATGACGAGGTTGAGCATCACCATCGTGCCGATCAGGACGAAGGAGATGAAGTAGGCCGCGCCGAGCAGCGGTTGCGCCTTTGGGGTGATCGTCAGCCCCTCGACCGACTGGTTGTAGCCCGCGTAGGCGTCCGAGCCATACATCTGGATGTACATGATGTCGGTCCAGTCCTCGAGCGTGACCACGCGGAACAGCGAGAGCATCGAGGTCCACAGGTCACTGAAGTGTATTGGGTCGTTGCCGCGGAAGAACATCACCCCGACCACCGCGTAGATGTAAAACAGTAGCGCCAGCAGCAGCGTGACGTAGAACATCGATGGCAGGCTGCGCAGGATCGCGCCCACGAGGATCTGGAGCTTCGGCACGACGGTCACCAGCCGCAGTACCCGCAGCAGCCGGAACAGCCGCAGCACCGCCGCGTAGCCACCGCCGAAGGGCAGGAAACAAACGGCGACGATGATAAAATCGAAGACGTTCCAGCCGTCCTTGAAGAAGCGCAGCGGGTTGGGCGAGAGCGCGATCATCTTGATGATGATCTCGATGGTGAAGATCGCTAGGATCAGCGTGTCTAACACTTTCCAAAGACCGTGGTAGGCATGCTTGATCTCGGGGAATGTCTCGATCCCCACCACGATGCCCGCGACGATGATCGTCCCGATGATGAAGCGGTTGAAAAATTTGGAATCGACGAGTCTGCGGCAGGTTTCGACCATGGACGATTGTTCAACGGCAGGGGCGATTTGCAAACCGAATCGGAGCTGGGGTGGCGAGTGCCGCTTTACAAGCGCGCCAGCCTTGGGCAGTAGTAAGCATGCAACAAGCGATTGACCACCCCTGCGTTTGGCGCGGCGAAGAACTGCTCGAGCGGGAAGACTGGCTGCACGAGGTGGCTACGGATCGCCTGGAGGAGATCGCGCCGATCCTGACAGGCATCCAGGCCTCGCTGGAGGAAGGTTGTGGGGCTGCGATGCTACGTGGCTTCCGCGTTGCGGCAGACCCGCGCGAGACCTTCCTCGCCATCGGCGAAAAAATCGGCACGCCCATCTCGCAGAGTGCAGCGGGTGAGCTGGTGTTCGGCGTGCGCGACGCGGGGCACGGCGACGACGACCCGCGGGCGCGTGGGCCGAACACGCGCAAGAAACTCAGCTACCATTCGGATCGCTGTGACGTCATCGGTTTCATGTGCCTCAACCAGGCGAGGTGCGGTGGCGAGAACTACCTGGTCAGCTCCGCGGCGATCTACAACGAGATCCTCGCCAGCCGACCGGATCTGCTCGAGGTGCTGATGCAGCCCTTTTACTACCTGCGCCACACCGTCGACACTGGCAATGACAAAACCTACTGCCGCCAGCCGGTGTTCTCATTCAGCGGGGGGAAGTTCGCCTGCAATTTGTTGCGCGTGCTCATCGAGCGCGCCCACGCGACGGCGGAACTACCTGATCTGACGGCGCTCCAGAAAGAAGCGCTCGATTACATCGCGCAGTTAGCGGACTCGCCCGCCATGCATGTCTCCTTCATGCAGCAACCGGGCGACCTGCTATTTCTCAACAACTGGGTCACGCTGCACCGTCGCTCCGAGTTTGAGGATCACGCCGAGGAGGAGAAGAAGCGCCACATTTTGCGCATCTGGTTGTCGGTGCCGAACTCGCGCCCGCTCGACCCGCTGTTCCTGGACAACTACGGTGCGGTCGGTGCGGGGGAGTTGCGCGGCGGCATGCGCGCGGTGATCTCGCAACGCTGAGCGTTGGATCCGTTTTTGCGCTTGGAGAACCGGTGCTAGTCGGTGAGGCTCGCATCATGCTGCTTCCAAAGATTCTCCTCACCATGATTCTCTCGAGCCTCGTTTTCGGGATGGATGCTTATTCCCAAGAGAAAAAGTCGAAGCAGAAAAAGAGGCAGGCGGCGCCATTCAAATGGGTCAATGGATCCAAGCGCACGCTACCGGCCGGGGTGAAACACGTGACCTTCCGCAGCCCGTCGATGGGGGTGGATGTCGGCTACTGCCTCTACTTGCCGCCGGCGTATACTGGGGAGCCGACGCGGCGCTTCCCGGTGGTCTACCATCTCCATGGTGGTCGGCCGGGGAGCGAGTTGAAGAGTGTGCAACTGGCGGGCTTTGTCGATGCCGCGATCCGCGACAAGAAGATAGCACCGACGATCTATGTGTTTCCAAACGGCGGACCGATGAGTTGGTACAACTACCCTGGGAAAGAGAACTGGGAGGGCGAAGACGTCTTCGTGAAAGAGCTGATTCCACACATTGATAAGAAATACCGGACGATCGGTGAACGGGGAGGGCGTGCGATCGAGGGCTTTTCGCAGGGAGGGCGGGGGGCGACGCGCATCATGTTCAAGTATCCGCAGCTGTTCTGTTCTGCTGCACCCGGTGGCTCTGGATACGAGCCCGAGAAACGCATTCAAGAAAGCGGTGGTGCCGAGTCGGAGAAGGTGAAATTTGCAGCGGGGGACAATGCCTGGGATCTGGCCAAGGACTTCTCGACGCGCGATGGGGCTCCCGAGTTGAGGATTTTACTCTGGGTCGGAACGAAGGGTTTCAACTACGAGTTCAACTTAAAATTCAGCAAATACCTAGACGAACTCGGCATCGGTCACCAGAGCTTGGTGGTGCCGGATGCGACCCACAGCGCCAAGCTGATTTACCAGAAAAAAGGCACCGAGCTGATGCGCTTCCACCAGCAGGGTTTTGATTCGAAGTAACTCGCGAGTTCGACTTTAAAACAATCGCTGCCTCTCGGTTGTGATAAAACTATCAGGTATGGCTTTTATGATTGACGGTTTAACGATGGGGTGATTTAGTTGCCATGTGTTAAAAGAAATTTTAGGCCAATCAGAGTCTGACTCCAATCCCCCGAGTCAGGGAACGTCTTCGGGAAGTTCGCCGTCGACAGCAAGCAAATCCCCAACCGCCTCCTCCGTCATGAGTACCAGCAGCCGCAACACCCTCGCCAAAGATGTCGAGATCACCGGCACGATCAAATTTTCCAACGATCTCATCATCGACGGTAAGATCGACGGCGAAGTCATCTCCGATGGTAGCCTGACGATCGGCGAGAACGCGTTGATCAAAGGCCAGATCAAAACCAAGTCCGTGGTGGTCTTTGGTAAGGTCAACGGCAACATCGAGGTCAAAGAGCACTGCGATCTCAAGAAGGACGCGGAGATCATCGGCGACATCAAAGCCGGGACGCTTTCGATCGAAGGCGGAGCTTCGTTCATGGGTCAGTCGGCCGTCGGTCATGGCGCTGCGCCTGCTGCATCTTTGTCGTCGAACAAGCCTGGCGGCGGCAAGTAAATTTCGCGCGATCCGCAGCCAGTGCTGCCGCTCCGATGGAGAGTGGGCTCGCAGTCCGATCAGAAGGGCGCCGCGCTCCCGCTAGACCTTCTGGACGGCAATGCAGCACTGGGTGACTGTCTAGTGATACTCTCGGATCTTCGGGAGCAGGTTGCAAATCCACTTTCCTAATCAGCAACTCACAACGCTAGGCGCTGCTCGGGCTCCGGGATTGTGACGTCCATCTCGGGGAAATTCTCGTGGATTTTCGCCTCCATCCAAGCCATCGCATCTTCATCACCGTGCACTAGTAACACGCGCTTCGGCCGCAGGTCGCCGACGTATTTCAGCAGGTCTTCGCGGGTCGAGTGGCCGCTGAAATCGAACTTCGCCACGTCGCAGTTGAGCTCGATGTGGCTGGTCTCCTCATCGAGCGCGACCAGGTCGCCAGTAGCTGCTTCGAGGATGCGCCGCGCCGGGGTGTCTTCGGCAGCGTAGCCGACGAACAGAAGTGCGTTCTTCGGGTTGTGGATGAAACCTCGGGCGAAGATGTTGGAGACAGTCTTCTCGGTCATCATACCGCTCGAGAGAGCGTAGATGCAGCCTGGCTTGTAGCGGATGTCCCCACTGCCTGTGGCCTTGCGCCCTCGGCGGCGTCCGCCGTTGTCCTCGAGGCCCATATCGCGGATGATCTTGAAGTCTGGGAAGTGCCGCCGCGTCGTAGAAGCGAATTTGTCGATCAGCTTGGTCATTTTGGTGCTCAGCCCGCCGATGCGGATTGGGCACTCCGGGATGATCCCCTCCTGGAGCAGCGTCTCTAACATGAGTAGAACCTCCTGCGTCTTGCCCAGCGCGAACACCGGGATCAAGACCGAGCCGCCGCGCTCGAGGGCCTCATTGATGTGCTCCGCCATCCGCAGCATTTCGCCGCGGCGGGTGAAATCCTTCGGGCGCTCGTAGGCGCCGCGGGTCGACTCGATGATCAGCGTATCGACCTGCTCGTCGACCGGGAAGTCGGCGGCCTTCGATAGTGTTTGATCCTCGAAGTTGACGTCGCCGGTATAGAAAACTGACTCGTCGCCGTGGCGGAACAGCGCCCCGACCGAACCCGGGATGTGCCCCGCGTCGAAGAACTCGCAGGTGACGTCGCCAGTACCGATCGGGAACGGCTTGCGCAGGTTGCGGTACTCCCAGTCCGGCGCGATCCGGTCGACCTCGCGGTGGGTGAACAGCGGGTAGTTCTCCAGCTCGAGCTCGTCGCGCTTGTAGCCCATCACGTTGACCGAGTTGTGCAACATCGCCCGCACCAGTGCGCCGGTGGTCTCGGTCATGTAGACTGGAGCGTCTCGGAAGCGCCGCGTCAGTAGCGGTAGCATGCCAGCGTGGTCGAGGTGGGTGTGGGTTAGGATCGCGGCATCAATCCCTTCGGGCTCGAGCGTCTCGAAACGCGGGATCGACTCGTCGCCCTCCTCGCGCGGGTGTGAGCCGGCGTCGAGCACGATGCGCGTCCCGCCGATCCCGAGGAGGTAGGAGTTGGCACCGATTTCCGCGCGGCGGGTCAGGCTTTGAAAATAGACATCGTTCATCATGCGACACCTCAGCGGCTGGGCGAGGGGAGGGCTTCTTCTAGCGATTTCGAAGGCTACACGCAACAGGATTGCGAAGTTTCTTCAATCCGAGGTCGACGCCCCAACGTGTATCTTGCTTGACAATCTCATCTCGATTAACGAGCTTCCATAAGTCGCAATTCCTGTGGCACCGAACAACGAACCAATAAAAGCACATGAAAATGATGAAATTTTTAACTCTGATCGCCTGCGGTCTGATGCTCAGCCTCTCACAAGGTCTCGCCAAAGATCCGGTCAACACCGAGTGCCCAATCAAGGGCAAGGCGGTCGACAGTAAGAGCAAGAGCGCTGATGTGGAGGTGGCTTTCTGCTGCGATAAGTGCAAGGCCAAATTCGACGCCGACGTGCTCGCTGGCCTGCAGAAATACGCGGGAGCTGCCGATGGCAAGTGCCCGATCAGCGGCAAGGACGTCGACAAGAAGGTCACCTCGACTGCGACGGTCGGTGTCTGCTGTGGCGGCTGCAAGAAGAAGGTCGACGCCGATGCGAAGAAGCACCTCACGAAGGTGAAGTAATTCGCAATCGCTGCTCTACCAGACGATTCAACAAGGCCACGCCCGCACCAGGGCGTGGCCTTTCTGTTTTCTGATCTTGCGCTAGGCCACCACCCAGATCTTCTTCGCAGAGCCGGGCTGGAAGCTCTGTGGACTGCGTTTGTGGCCAATCTCCCCGTCTCCAGCGTCACGGCCACTCGCTACCTGGATGAACTGTGCGCTAGCGAATTCCTCAAAGAGTTGGGCCTGCCGCTGTTCCCTGGCGAGGCCACGGAACATGAGTGATTCCGCTACAAATGGGACGGGAGAGCGTCTCGGGCGTGGAGCGGCATCCCACGGAGTGCAATTCCGTGTTACTTATCCTCGGCTTCGCCGGCCAACTCTAACACTGTCACCACCGGGCGGTGGTCGGAGGCGATTTTTTCTTCGATGACTTCGGACTTCACGAATTTGAAGCGCTTGGCGGGGGAGAAGAGGATGTGGTCGATTTCTACTTTTGGCTCGCCGCTGGGCCAGGTTGGGATGTTTTTTTCGGCGGTCGGGTCGGGCCAGTGCTTGGCTAGGATCCCCATTGGCTTGGAGCCTGGTTCGCTGTTGAAATCGCCGGCGAGGATGATGTGGGTGTTCGTCTCTAACTCTGGTTGCAGGTGCTCGATGAGTTTTTCTGCCTGGGCGCTGCGCTGGGCCTCGGTGGCGTAGAAATGGTTGCCGACGAAGACTAGTTTTTCTCCAGCGATTTCGATTTCGATGGCGATTGATGCGCGCGGTTCGGCGCCTGCAGGGAGCTTGAAATTGCGCGATCGTTTGATCGGATACTTCGAGAGTACCATCTGTCCATACTCGCCGCCGCTATAGTCCATGAATTTGCCGAAGGCGTGGTGCATGCCGGTGAGCTTGGCGAGTTCCGCCGCCTGGTCGACTCCGCTGGCGCGTGTTGTTTTCACATCGACCTCCTGGATGGCGACCAGGTCTGGCTTTTGCGCGAGGATCAGTTTCGCGATGCGCCCGAGGTCGAATTTCTGATCGGTCCCCTCGCCGTGGTGGATGTTGTAGGTCATCACCCGCAGCGGCTCGCCAGCCTGCGCGATGGCATTCAAGGTGAAGAGGAACAGGGCTGCCAGTAGGCGTATCACGATTTTTCTGTGGTGGCGGTTTCACCCGCAGGTTTGATGAGGTGTTTGAGAGTCAGCCCCTGAACGGCGATGCTGAAGATCACCACCATGTAGGTCATTGTCAGGAAGACGTCGCGTTGGATGCTCGGGTCGAGCGACAGTACCAGCGCCACCGAGATGCCGCCACGCAGGCCGCCCCAGGTGAGGATGCGGATCACGCGTGGTGAGAACTCGCGCTTGCGGCGCAGGATAATTACCGGGATCGAGGCCGAGATCATGCGCATCAGCAGCACCATTGGGATGGCCAGCAGGCCGAGCAGCAGGTAGCTCGTCCTGAAGTCGAGCGCCAGTAGCTCGAGGCCGATGAGCAGGAATAGCAGCGCGTTGAGGATCTCGTCGATGAGTTCCCAGAAAGTATCTAGGTGTTCCTCGGTCTCCTTCGACATGGCGAGGGTGCGGCCGTGGTTACCGATCATCAGACCCGCGACGACCATCGCCAGTGGACCCGAGGTGTGCAGGTGCATGGCGAGCGAGTAGCCGCCGGTGACCATCGCCAGGGTGATTAGAATCTCGACCGGGTAGCAGTTGACCCTTTTCAGCAGGTAGAACCCAATCGCGCCGAGCCCGAGCCCGAACACGACGCCGCCGACCGCTTCTTTGAGGAACAGTTTGGCGATCGGCGCGAAGGTCGGTTCGATGTCGCCCTTGGCGATGCCGAGGATGGCGATGAAGATGACCACCCCGACGCCGTCATTGAACAGTGACTCGCCGCAGATCTTGGTCTCGAGGGATTTCGGGGCACCGATTTTCTTCAGAATTCCTAGCACTGCGACAGGGTCAGTTGGCGAGATCAGTGCGCCGAACAGGAGGCAGTAGATGTAGCTGATCCCAGTGATGCCGAACATGGGGAGCAGGTAGTAGGTGGCGGTGCCGACCAGGAAGGTCGAGACGCAGACGCCCACGGTGGCGAGGATGGCGATCACCTTGCGCTGCGATACCAGGTCGCCGAGGTTGACGTGCAGGGCTCCGGCGAACAGCAGGTAGCTGAGCATGATGTTGAGGACGGTGTCGTCGAACTCGACTTGCTCGACGAATTTTTTCGCCCACTCGACGGTGCTGGGGCTGAATTGCCCGTAGATGATCATCGCCAGCGACGTCAGCAGGCTGAGCAGCATGATGCCGATCGCCGTCGGCAACTTGATGTATCGGTAGTTCAGGTAGCCGAAGGCGGCGGCTAGCGTGAGGAGGATGGCGGCGGTGTCGAAAGGGTTCATCGGGAATGAGAAATTGCGGGTAGCCAACGCTGGGTAGCGCGTGCTAGTTTCCCGCCTCATGGGCGGACAAAGCTAGCGCTCTATATAAACTCAACGACACCTAGAGCAAAGCAAATGAGCCAGCGTTACGAACTTAAAGGCAAGATTGGTGAGGGCGGCATCGGAACCGTCCACAAGGCCTTCGACACGCAGCTAAAGCGCGATGTGGCAATCAAGCGGCTCATCCCGGTCGAGGGCGGTAATTCGGCAGAGGCGGCCGAGAATCTCCTGAAGGAGGCGACCACCCTGTCCGCGCTGCAGCACCCGAACATCGTCACGGTCTACGATGTCGGAACCGACGAGCAGGGGGGCTTCGTCGTGATGGAGCTGCTCAAGGGCGAGACCTTCGACGAGACGATCAACCGCGGCGCGCTGACTGAGGGGGATTTTTGCAACGTCGTCACGCAGACGCTGGAGGCACTCATCGCCGCGCACCACACCGGCCTGATCCACCGCGACCTGAAACCGTCGAACCTGATGGTCAACTGGATGCCGAGCGGGAAATTCCAGATCAAGATCCTCGACTTCGGCCTGGCGAAATTTTCTAAACAGCCCAGCGTGCAGACGATCGACCAGGGCGATGCGATCCTCGGGTCGATCTACTTCATGGCGCCCGAGCAGTTCGAGCGGATCGCGCTCGACGCGCGCACCGACCTCTACTCGATGGGGTGCATGTACTACCAGTGCCTCACCGGGAACTATCCTTTCGACGGCGAGACCGCGCCGACGGTGATGGCTTCACACCTGCAGAGCCGCGTCATGCCGCTGGCGCAACTTCGACCGGATCTTCCGGAGTGGATGTGCAACTGGGTGATGTGGTTGATCAGCCGCAAGATGGAAGACCGCCCGGAGAACGCGAAGCTCGCCTACGAGCAATTCAATGTCGAGAAGAGCAGTCCAGCTCAGGAGGCCGCTGCCGCAGCGGTTGCTGCCGCCGCCGCTGTGACCGTGCAGCAGCAGGCCGCTCCGGCCTTCGTAGCGCCGACGCCGGC
>JBLHKE010000233.1:0-10381 GCA_047619485.1 Verrucomicrobiales bacterium
CGCTGGGTGGCGCTCATTCCTCGTCTACAGGGACTAATTTAGCTGGCCTGCACGACAACGATCCATCCGACACAACCAACCATACCTGACCGATCACCATGAAAATTAAAACCATCACGACTTTGCTCCTCACCGCGATCCCTGGATTCGTTTTTGCTGACCTCGTCGATTTCGGCACGACGACGAAACCAAACAAGGGCGGCGGCTTTCTCGTGACTGGAGTCTTCCAAGGCACCCCGGCCGCCGAGCTCGGGATCTCGGAGGGGGATGTCGTCACCAAGCTCGATGGCAGCAAGCTACAGCCAACGACTTCGCTCGCCCGACTGGTGGCAGGTGTGCGTGAGGCGGATTCTGAAGTGAGCGTCGATTGGACGCGTGGCGATGAGCGCATGACTGGCAAGGCGACCTTGGGCAGCACGCTCAGCGAGGAAGCTTTCGAGCAGCGTTACCCGAACGCGGCGCTCCCGAAGTCGAGCAAGAGCAAGTCGAGGATTTTTGGCAACGTCGACGAGTTGGACGGGATCGAGGACTTGGCAGGTCTTGGAATCGATGTCAAAGAGCTCCAAATACAACTCCAGGACGCGCTTGGTGGGGCCGGGCTCGGGGGATTGGTCAGCGGGGCATCTAGCAGCTTCAGCGTGATGAAGATGTCGAGCTCTCCGACTGGCAGCAGGGTCACCGTCAGCGGGTCAGGCAAGGGCAAGTCGCACGTGAAGATCGAGACGAAGGGTGGGGAAGTGATTTTCGACGAAAAGATCAGTGAAGAGGAGCTCGATAGGGTTCCCGAGGCAGAGCGCGCAACGGTCAAGGGGCTCATGGGTAACGGGATCAGCGTCGACATTCGCGGCTTCACTGGCGGCGATGACGATGTCGAGGAATCGGCTGCCGACCTGCTGAAGAAAGTCGAGGAGGAGAAAGAGGGAGACGAGAAGGCGGAAGATAAGTAACCTAAAACCCTTTTTTGCCGTAACATGGCGTGGCCAAGCCCTGCCGTGGTGGAGGTTGGCTTTAACTTTTTTACCAACCAGATATGACTGACGACCTCAACGCCGAAATCGAGCAGAAAGCTGCTTTTGTGAAACCATTGCGCGAGGAAATCTCGCGTGTCTTGATCGGCCAAGATGCGCTGGTCGACCGGATGCTGATCTGCCTGCTGACTGGCAATCACCTGTTGGTCGAAGGCCTCCCGGGGCTCGCGAAAACACTCGCTGTCAACACGCTTGCCAACGCGCTTTCGGCCTCGTTCCAGCGCATCCAGTTCACGCCCGACCTGCTGCCGGCCGACGTGATCGGCACCAACATCTACAACCCCGAGACGCGCGATTTCACGCCGAAGAAGGGGCCGGTGTTCACCAACCTGCTGCTCGCTGACGAGATCAACCGCGCACCTGCCAAGGTGCAATCGGCGCTGCTCGAGGCCATGCAGGAGCGGCAGGTGACGCTCGGTGGCAACACGCAGATGTTGCCGGATCCTTTCCTCGTCATGGCGACGCAGAACCCGCTCGACCAAGAGGGCACCTACCCGCTGCCGGAGGCGCAGATGGATCGCTTTATGATGAAGGCGATCGTCGGCTACCCGACCCGCGATGAGGAGCGCAAGGTCTTGCGGCTGATGGGGGCGAGCACCTCGAAGCCGAAGGCAGAAGCGGTGACCGACCTCGAGGCGATCGCCAGCGCACGCGAGCTGGTCGACCGGATTCACATGGACGAGAAGCTCGAGGAGTACCTGCTCGACCTGGTGTTGGCGACGCGGCCGGAGGGCAGGCAGCAGCTCTCGGAGCGCCAGAAGGACGCCAGCCTAGACTGGCTCGACCCATTGCTTTCTGCGGGTGCTTCGCCGCGCGCGACACTGGTGCTCGCGCAGGGCGCACGGGCGCTGGCCTTCCTCGACGGCCGCGGCCACGTGTTGCCGGAGGATTTGAAGTCGCTCGCGCCCGACATCTTGCGCCACCGGATCATTCCGACCTACGAGGCGCAGGCGGAGAACCTCGACGCCGGCGCGATCATCGCCCGCCTGCTCGATTCGTTGCGCACGCCGTAAAGGGACATGGCTGACGAGATCACCACAGAGCTCATGGAGAAAGTGCGGCGCATCGAGATCCGCACTCGCCGCATCGTGCGCAACCGTACCGCGGGCGCCTGGCAGGCGTCTTTCAAGGGGCAGGGGATCGAATTTGCCGAGGTGCGCGAGTTCCAGGAGGGGGATGACATTCGTGCGATCGACTGGAACGTGTCGGCGCGCTTCGACCATCCCTACATCAAGCTGTTCACCGAGGAGCGTGAGCAAAATGTGTTTTTGTTAGTCGATCGGTCGGCCTCGCACGAATTCGCGTCGACGCCGATGCCGAAGGATGAACTCGTCGCGGAGATCGCAGCCGTCCTAGCATTCTCGGCGACGCTCAACAAGGATCGGGTCGGCCTGATGCTGCACTCGGATCGCGAGGAGCTGTTCCTCGAGCCGGCGCGTGGCCACCGCCACGTGCTGCGTATTATCCGCGAGCTGCTGGCCTTCGAGACGGTCTCGAAACGCACCGATCTCGGCGCGGCGATCGAGCGTTTGTTGGCGACGACCTTGCGCCGGTCGATCGTCTTCATCCTCGGCGATCTGATCACGCCAAACTTCGAGATGCCGCTGCGGGCGCTGGCGCGCAAACACGAGGTGATCGTCCTGCACCTCTCCGATCCGCTTGAGCGCCGACTGCCAAAACTGCCACCCTTTGCCTCGCTGGCGATCCAAGACCTCGAGACCTCGCTGAGTTCGAGGGTCGGTGGGCGCCAGGCCCGCCAGCTGATCGGGCGTGTCGAGGAGCAGCACCGCGAATTGGCATCGACCTGCCGGCGCACGGGTGCCGACTACGTGGCGCTCGATACTGCCTCGGACTACCTACCCGCCATCATCTCCCTTTTTGACCGCCGGATGTCGCGCCGATGAAACGCCTGTTTGCCATCGTCAAGATTGTCGCGTTGCTGGCCCTGCTAGTGACCTGCTTCTTCGGCTATCGCTTCTTCCGCGTCTGGCAGGAGGACGCGCGGCCGCAGGCGACCGACATCAGCTGGGATGTCGAGAAGGTCGTTCTCGGCAAGCCGGTGGTGCTCATCGCCAAGGTGCGGGTGCCGTGGCATCGGGAGATCAGCTCGGCGATTCCGATCCGCATCCCGGAGAGCTTGGTTGCGTCGGTGAGTGGTGGTCGGCTGAGCCGTGGGGCGCTCGATCTCAGTGGCTATCGCACTTGGAAAATTTCGATTCCGGTGGTGCCGAGCAGCTTCGAGCAAGTGGAGGCACAGATCGTCGAGATCCCGCTCAAGTCGACGCGCCGGCTCTCGTCCGACAGCGTGTCGATCGCGCTGCCACCGCTGCAGGTGGCGATGCCGGATGAGGTAGCTACGGAACTGTTAGTGGCGAATGATCCGCTACAGCCAGATGCGCCGCTCGCGGAAGAACCGGAGGCCATCGAAGAGGATGGGAAGCCCTTTCCGACCGCGCTAGTAGCTGGGGTCATCGTGCTGTCTGCGCTGCTGTTTTTCTTGGTCAACTGGTTGCGCCGTCCGAAGCCAGTGCTGCCGCCTTGGATCACCGCTCAGCGCGAACTCGATGAGCTGGGACAGAACCCACCCGCCGAGCCTTCGGCCTTTTTCCTGCGCCTCACAGATATTTTAAAACGCTATACCTCAGAGCGTTTCGAGACCCCAGCAGACGCGGCATCGTCAACCGAGTTGCTCGCCTCGCTAAGGAGGATCCCAGAATTTCAAGGCCATCTCAGCGCCCCATTGACGAAGGTCGTGCGCCAGGCTGATTCGGCGAAATTCGCCTCGGCGCGAGTCGACTCCGACACGCGCACCGAGGCGCTCGGCAAGGTGCGCGAGTTCGTTGGCACCACCACACCGAAAGAGGAGGAGAAAGCTGATGCCTGATTTCGCACACCCGTGGGTATTCCTTTTGCTACTTCCGCTACTCGTCGGGCTGCTGCTGCGCTGGGTTTCGGCGCCGCCATCGATCGGCGTGCCGTCCACGGCGCACTATCGCCCAGATGCCAGGCGGCGTCGCCTGTTCGCCCCGCGTCATTTTCTGCTTTTATTAGAGGGGCTGGCGGGGCTGCTGATTATCACCGCGCTAGCGCGGCCACAGCTGTCGATCGAGGTCGTCCCGGTGACCCGTGACGGCACCGACCTGATGATCGTGCTCGACTTCTCCAACAGCATGGATCTGTTCGACCCTCAGCCCGGCCGATCCGAGTCGCGCAACCTGCGGGATATCGAGCAGGGTTTTCTCGTCGACCGCCTGACCGTCGCGCGCACCCAGATCGCGCGCTTTGTCAAACGCCGGCCAGACGACCGCATCGGCCTGGCGATCTTCGGCATGCACTCGTTCACCGCCTGCCCGCCGACGCTCGATCACGATTTCGTGCTGGCGCAGGTTGCGCAGCTGACCAACAGCCTGCTCTCGCGCAACGAGCGCGGCACCAACATCGCCTCGGGGCTCGCGGCCGGTATCAACGAGCTGGTCGATCACGGTGAGCGCCGCCGCACCATCATCCTGATTACAGACGGCGAGAACACGGTCAACGATCCGGTGTTCACGCCGCTCGAAGCTGCGAGCTTGGCGGCTGAGAAAGACATCACCATCCACGCCGTCGCGATCGGTAGCGATAGCCCGTACGCGCCGCCGGACATCCGTTGGATGCTGCAGAATCGTTCCTTCAACACCAAGGCGATCGAGGCGCTGGCGAGCACCGCGAACGGTCGATTTTTCCGTCCGACGGACATTGGTGGATTCGAGGCTGTGATGGACACCATCGACGCGCTCGAGACGACCACCCGGACGCATCCGGCGGTGATCTACCAGCGTGATCTGTTTCCATTCCTGACGATCGCCGCTGCCATCTCCCTGCTGGGAGCTTTCGTCTTACGCCGAACCCTTCTGCTCGAAATCTCATGACGTTCCTCGGCCTCAAATTTCTACCTTGGATCCTCGGTGCGGCCAGCCTCGCGCTGCTGGCATTTTTCTGGGCGCTGCACGTGCGACGCAGTGTATTGAAACGGCTCGCCGGGGTGGCAGAGACCTCGTCGATCCGCACCACGGCCTCGCCACTGCGCCGCCGACTGCAGACCGTGACCATCGTCGTGAGTCTGACGGCTCTGGCGATCACGGTGCTGCGCCCGATCGGTGGCAGCGTGCTCACCGAGAACCGGTTGCCGGCAAAAAATCTGATCCTGTTGTTCGATGCTTCGAAGTCGATGGGCGTCGCCGATTCCGAAGGGCTGACGCGCCTCGAGGCGGCCAAGCTGTTCGCTCGCGAGTTCGCCAACCAGCGCCCTAGTGACCGCATCGGGTTGGTGAGTTTCGACGGCGTCGCGTTCCCGGAGTGCCCGACGACCCTCAGCCGGGCGATGTTGCTCAGCCGCCTCGATCTCCAGACGGCGGGGGGATTAAATGTGCACGGAAGTGACCTTGCTGGGGCGCTCGATGAGGCCTCGAACCTGCTCACCGACAAGCCACCACCTGGATCTGCGATCATCCTCCTTTCGGATGGCGATCGCCTCAGCGAGGATCCCGTGGCGGAGGCTGCGGCGATCATCGAGAAGAAGGTGCCGATCTTCGCCGTCTACTTTGGCAACCCGGCAGCCGAGTCGCCGATTCCGAATTCGAGGCTACAGTCGCGGGCGGATCCCGATATGATGCGCAAACTTGCCGACGCGAGCGGAGGCATCCATCTTTCTGGCGCGACGTCGGTGCTCGACGTCTCACAGAAGAAGCTCAACAATCAGATCGACACCATGAAAATCGATAGCGAATCCGAGTTTGCCGCCAACTTGCAGAGCCGCCCATTGGAATTGTATGCCTACCCGCTAGCACTCGCGCTGGGCTGCCTGCTCCTGCGTTTCTTCCTGCCGGCACGCACCAAGGATTGGCACCAGCTCACACCGGCGATCGTGCTGGCGCTCGGGGCACTAACATTCATGCAAGGATCCGCCGCCGCGCAGGATGAGCCTGAGGTGGAGCCTGAGGCCGAGGTCGCGCCGACGATCTACGCTCCGTTCTTGGAAGCGCAGGAACTGGCGATGGAGAAAAAGCTTCCGATGTTGGTGCTCTTTACCGGGAGCGATTGGTCGGAGGCCTCGATCAAATTCGAGACCGAGATTTTCGGCAACGACATCTACAAGCAGTGGGAAGAGCGGGCGGTGGTATCGCTGGTGGTAGATTTACCCCGTTCTGGGCTGGATGCCGCGACGCGCAAGCAGCGGCGCGCGCTCGCCTCGCGCCTCGGGGTGCGCTCGTTTCCAACCGCCGTGTTTCTAGATCGCAGCGAGAGCGAGCTAGGCCGGCTGGCGCACGACACTTCCGGGCCAGCCTCTTGGGTGCGGCGCGCCGAGTTGATCCTGGCGGGCGAGGCGGGCGCTTCGAGCCTAGAGTCGACAGTGGAGGAGCTACCCGATTCCGTACAGCAGAGTCTGGAGGCACCGGGATTGACCGCAGCTGAACGCGCGATCCGCTACTACAACCAGGCGATGGAGTACCGTCGACTCGACCCGGCGCTCGCCACATCTTCGCCGGACCGTTTCCGGCTGCTCGATGATTTGCTCGGGACGGCATCGTCTATCGTACCGGATGAGCGACCAGACATCATGGCGGAGGTGGCTAGCCTGCGTGCGGTCTTGCACCACCAGCGCGGTCAGGCATTCCTGCCACCTGAGAACATCGATCCAGCGGCGATGGCGCAGATGGCAGCGGGCGGGGGAAGCGCGCCGAAGGTCGATCCGAAATTGGCGCTGCGTAGCTTTAGCGATGCGCTTGTGCACTATCGCGACACGGCGCGCATGGACACGCGGCGCGATGATCTGACGCCAAACCTCGGCCGTCTCTACAACGACATGCGCCGCGCCCAGGACTTGATCGATTTTCAAGAAGCTTACAAAGTGGCGGTCGAAAAGACGCTCAAGATCCTCAATCAGGAGACCCAATTCCGTGACAACCTCGACCGCTGGGTGACGACGAGCCTGCCAGTCAACGATGAGGATCTGGAAGCCTCGTGTGCATCGATCGAGGAACTGTTCCGCTTGGCACAAATTGTCAAAGCGCCAATGCTCGACGACATCAAGGGCGCCGACGAGGACATTCGCCTAGCGCCGGAACCGCATGCGGCACGTGGTTTGCGTGAGGCGGTCACACATATTCAGAATGCCTACGAGCACCTGGTGAAGCAGAATGAGCCACAGTCGGGCAGCGGTGATAGCGAAGACCCATTCGCTCGCCCGAACCCGGATCAGCAGGATGGGGAGGAACCAGGGGATGAAGGGGACGAACCGAATCAGGCAAAC
This sequence comes from Verrucomicrobiales bacterium, assembly GCA_047619485.1. Taxonomy (GTDB): domain Bacteria; phylum Verrucomicrobiota; class Verrucomicrobiia; order Verrucomicrobiales; family DEV007; genus JBLHKE01. The sequence goes on from JBLHKE010000233.1 coordinate 7,318, forward strand.
CCGAGCGGCGAGCAAGATTTGCGTCGCTCGCAGAATGGGTCGGGCGACCTGCGTGACCGACAACTCGATGCCCTCGGGAGGGGGAGCAACAGGGGCGACAGGCGGCCGCCGAGCGATGATCACTAAGCTTATGGAACCTTTATTGCACAGGGAGAAGTGGATCGGCGCGGCGCTCGCGCTACTCGCGTTGCTTTCGGCCTCAGTGGCACGGTCGGTCGAGTACGATTTCACACCGCCGCCGGTAGAAGTGTTCGCCGATCTCGAGCAAGAGTTCACCGTCTACAGCCACTCCGAGATCCGCCTCGAACCGGCGCCCGAACACCCGCGTATCGCCTGGCTGCCGGCCGATCTGAACATCGGTGAGGATCCTATCCCTGGGGTGATCCCGAGCCCCTTTTACCTGAGTACGAACGGCAAGCCGGACCTCTCGTCCGGAGAATTTCTCGCCACCTTCCGTTTCATCCCGCTGGGCAAAGGGGCGATCACTCCGCCGCCGATCCCGATCACGATTGGTGGGCAGCGCATCTTGCTGCGCTTGCCGAAGATGTCAGTCAGCCCTAATGGGCACGCGGGATTGACCGAGATGATCACGCTCTGGAATGGCAAGGTGCGCCAGCCAGAATCGTTGCGCATCGGCGAGACGGTCGACTTGGAAATTCTTTCCATCAGCCCATTCGATGCGCCGCTGCAATGGCGCGCGATCCCGGCGCTGGAGATGGATCCGGTGCGCTGGTACCGCGCGACGGTGCCCAACCTGAGCACGGCAATCGATCTGCGTTTCCACCGTTTCGGGCGGCGCATCTTCGAGCGCGACCGGACGACCTACCGCGACCGTGAGTGCTGGGTGGTGCGCTACAAAACGCGCTTCACTGTCCTGCCCGGCGACCGCCTCAAGGGCGTGGTCGGACTAACCCTTCTCGATGGCAGCTACGAGCGCACCCACTACGAGTCGATCGATGTGCCTGTCGCTCCGCTGCCGCCGCAACCGAGCGGTAGCTACATCAAGACTGGGCTGTTGGGGGATTGCCAGTTCGAAGCCAACTTGGATCCGCCGCGGCCGACCTCCGATCAGCCGTTCACGATCACGCTGCGCATCGAGGCGACCGGCGATTCGAAATTGCTGCGCGATCTGGATTTTTCCCGCCCTGGATTCAGGTCAATCGAATCTAGCCAAAGTGTGCTGCCCAACACCAACTTCGACAAATACCGCGGGCGATTTAGACAGACGCTGATCGCCGACGGAACGGCGTCGACCTTCCCGGCGATCAAGCTGTTGAATTTCGACACGCCGGGCGACGCTTGGAAGATCCACCAAGTGACCGAGACCCTGCACTTCGCCGATCTGGGTGACTCGGTGGCAGAGATGGGGCCGGCCGCGACCCTCGGATTGGGCATTCAGCGCCCGATCCTGCTGAATTTGCACCCGGCAGCCTTCGGCGTCTTGGCTGCTGCGCCGTTTCTACCAATCATCGCCAGCCTGTTGGCGCGTCAGCGACGCAAGCGGGATCCGCAGCGCAGCGAGCGTGCGCGCAAGCTCGCTGCGCTGCGTAAAAAACTCAAGGGGGCTGATGATGGCGCGGCTCCCAAGCTACTCGACGATGAGGGAATCCCGCTGTTGCGCGCCTACTGCGAGTTGCCGGATGGTGCCTCGACCCGCGATCTCGCCGGGGCGCTTGAGCAGGAGCACGGGGAGCTTTCGATGCTACTGCGCGAACACTCGGACGCGGCGTTCGGCAGCAACACGAAGTCGCCGGTCAAGGCTCAGAAACTCTCTCAGTTACTCGCACGGATCAGCTTCGCGATCCTGTTGTTCTGCTCGATCATGCCAGGGGGATTGCAGGCTGAGGAGATTCAGGAATCGCTCGATGCCGCGGTCGTGAATTTCGTCGAGGGCAGTTACGAATCGGCTGCGGATCGCTACGAGAAACTCCTGATCGAGTACCCGGATCATGTCGCGCTGCACCTCAATTTAGCACGGGCGCGGCTTGCTGCCGACCAGCTCCATGGGGCGCGTGCCTCGGCGCACACAGCGGTGTTGCTCGACCCGCTGGACAAGGAGGCACGCGAGTTGCTCAACGCGATCCACCGTCGGCTCGGTGACCCTCCTTTGCCGGGCAGTGCAGTTCTTGCGCTGCGCCCTGACCAGTTGCTCAGTTTTGCCGTTGCTGGCTGGGGTCTGGCATTTTTCTGCGTCGCCTTGCGCCGCTTGAGAGAGAGTTTCCCGCGTTGGCCCGCAGCTGCTTTTTTCCTGTTCGCCGTCGTCCTACTAGCGTGCGCGCTGTGGCGCAATTCACATGCATACGCAGCTGATCAATACATGGTCGTCACCGAGGAACTGCCGCGCGAGCCGAAGCCTGGTAGGCCGAGTTACGAATTCCCGCCACTGCGCTCCGGCGCGATCGTGAGGGCGAGCGTTAGCGAGGAAGTCCCGAGCCACCTGCGCGTCGAGACCGCGGACACTTCCTTCTGGTTGCCGGCCGAGCAGCTGCAAAAAATTTGGTAGAGACCATGAAAAAATTCATCACCACGGCGGCCTGCTTCGTCCTAACATTGTTCCCAATCCACGCAGCCGACTTTACGCCGGAGGTCGCTGCGGTGCTAGATGCGGTGGTGCGCAAGGATACTGCGGAACTCCGCGAGCGTCTAGTGACGGTCGGTCGTACCAGCCTGCCTGACCTGCTCCCGGGCGTCTTGTTGGATGAGGCTGGCCATGTCCTGTGCCCGTATCTGCCTCCGATCGATGGGGCAGCGGTTCCTTATCTCATCTATCCTGAAGTCGGGGCACGGTTCGCGGCGGAGACGGTCTGGGAGGATTCTGAGGTAGGCCTCGCCATCGTGAGGTGCACTTCAGGGGTGCCGGAAGGGAAGGTGCCTGTCTCGCTCGCGCTGGATGATTCGCTAGCCGAGTGCTCGTGGTTGCTGGTGCCGAGCTACCCGCCTTCGGTTCCTCCAGGTGATCCGGTGCAACTTCACCTCGGACACCTGCTGAGCGCACCATCCGACGGCGATCCTAATTTTTCGATCGAAGTCCGTGCCCGCAGGGGTGGTCACGCGGTGTTCGATC
>JBLHKE010000234.1:0-10373 GCA_047619485.1 Verrucomicrobiales bacterium
AAGCCAGCTAACGGGTTCGAACCGTTGACCTACTGATTACAAATCAGTTGCTCTACCAACTGAGCTAAGCTGGCTCATCGAACGCTCCAAGATTTTGAAGCGGCGGAAGTCTACGCCCGATTTTGGTTGCTGAAAACTGAAAATTTTGTGGTTTGGATTAATTACTGTCTGGGTGTGTTTATGTGTTTTTTTGAACACTGTTCTTTTCAACAGTAGAAACGCCTGATATGCTGGGGTCATGAATGTTCATGTTGAGACTTCTGGGGACGACGTGGCCGTCGATTTGGTGGCTGACCAAGGGGCTATCTATCCGGCCGATTTGACGGCTGGAGCGCCTCGTCCGGCAACGCCGCGGATCAAGGATCTCCCGGAAGGGGAGGGGCCGCGGGAGAAGATGGATGCGATGGGGGCGGGGGCTCTGACTGATGCGGAATTACTGGCGCTGTTTTTTCGGACTGGAGGCAGTGGGGTGAATGCGGTTGAGATGGGGCGGCGGCTGATCGCCAAATATGGTTCGCTCAACGCGCTTTCTCGCTGCTCCGTCGAAGAATATCAGCAGGAATATGGGATCGGGCCGGTTAAGGCGAAGGAACTCGCTGCATTGTTCGAGATGGGGGCTCGGGTAGCACGGGAAAAGGTGCGCAATGTGCCAGTTGATTCGCCTGAAGCCATTTATGCGCTCGTCGCACCGGGGCTGCGCGCCCAGCGCCGCGAGATTTTGCAGGTAGTCTTGGTTAATACCCGGCATGGGCTGATTAAGATCGAAGACGTCTCGATTGGCACGATTAACGAGAGCCTCGCACATCCGCGCGAGATCCTGCGCCCAGCGATTGCTCATTCAGCCTATGCGATGGTGCTAGTTCACAATCATCCGTCAGGGGATCCAAATCCGAGCCAGGCGGATCGGAAATTGACCCGCCGAATTGCAGAAGCTGCTGAAATTGTGGGGATTAAGGTACTCGACCACCTGATCATTGGGCAGGCCTCCGACGAGCATGAGGCTTACTTTAGTTTTCGAGAGATGGGCCTGATGTGAATGAAGCGATTTGTAGGTGACGATTTGCGGTAGAAATTTCACCTTCAATGAAAAATTTAAAAGTTCGGTTATTTGAAGGGGATTTTTTTATTCTCAGGGCGATCAGAATTGTTATTGGGACTATTTTTTTTTTTGCCTCTAGCTACTAGAATGGTTAGTATTCCTTGGGTTTTCCCTAGGAAATAGTCAGTGAATTAGAAGTTTACTCATCAATCAAGGTAGTATACTCTGCCGGGAATATGCCAACAATCGACGTATGCTGAAGCCAACTTTCGTCCCATTTTCCAAGCTCTGGGTCGGATTGGCGGCTCTATTTCTTGCCACCCTTCTTCCGGCTTATTCCCAGATCGATTTTTCGAACGGTGAACTCGATATCGAGGCCGACGATGTCGATTATGACTCTACCGCCAGCCTGATCAAGGCGCGTGGTCAGGTGCATATTAAGAACGGTCCCACCAATGTCTACGCGAATGCGATCGACTACGACATGGGAGCCGGCATCGCCCACTGCCGTGACAACGTGAGCATCTTCAAAGACGGCGTCACTTATAAAGGTGAGGAGATGATCTACAACACCAACACTGGTGAGATCACCGCGATCGACCTACGCACGGGAATGTCGCCGATGATGCTCCAGGCAAATGAGATTAATCTGCAGGCGGATCCGAATGAGGCGATCGAGATGGTTGATGGTGTGATGACAACGCACGACAGCTCGGATCCGAACTACCGTCTCAAGGCGAAGAAGATCACTGTTTACCCCGGCGAGAAGATCGTGTTCCGCAACCTCAGCGTCTATGCGGGCGACAAACGCGTGTTCTGGTTACCGTATCTTTCCCAGCCTCTCAATGAGGAGTTGGGCTACCACTGGTTGCCAGGTTTTCGCAGCAACTGGGGAGCGTTCCTCCTCAACCGCTACGGCTTCATGATCGATGACCACACCTTAGCGACCCTGCGCTTGGATCTGCGTAGCGAGCGTGGTTTTGGGGGCGGAATCGATCTAAAGTCGATGCGCCATGCAGACAACCCGAACTTCGGAAATTTCAGCATCTACGGTGCGGCCGATAACTCACCCGCTGAGGCGCGCAACGGTCGGATCCGTGATGAGGGCAACACCCCGAGCAAGAATCGTTACCGCGTCAATCTCCAGCACCGAGTTTACCTCCCCGGCCCAGACGAGAGCACTTTGTATGTCGATGTCGACGTCAACAAGATCAGCGACGCCTTCTTTTACGAGGATTTCTTCCAAGAGGAAGCGCGGGTCAATCCGCAGCCGGAAAACTTGATCAACCTAGTGAAAGTGTTCCCACGCGGCACCTTTTCGTTGATGGCTCGTTTCCGCGCGAACGACTTCTACACCACTGACACGCGTCTTCCCGAGGCTGCCCTCGAGTTCACCAAGGCGCCGATCTTCAACTCCAGCCTGTTCTACGCTGGCGAGACCACTGCCGGTGTCTACACCAGCCAGCTCGGCACGCGTGAGCGTGAAGAGATCCAGAAACGTATCGACAAGCTCGTCCTGCCGGTCGACCCACTCGCCGATCCGCCGAATCCGAGTTCGCAGTTAGCCAAGGATCTGTTGCTCACCGAACTCGATCGCCAAGATCTGCTCGATGACCTGATGGGTCGTCTCGACAACCGTGGCTTCACTCGCGTCGACACCTTCCATGAGGTTTCGGCTCCGAAACAGCTCTTCGGTTGGTTGTCGGTGGTGCCCAAAGTTGGTTTCCGTGCGACGTCTTACTCCGACATCGAAGGTGGTGTGGGTTCTGATACCCGCATGCTCGGCTACGCCGGCATCGATACTTCGTTCAAGCTCTCGAAAAACTACGACAACATCTCGATGCCGAAGTTGGGGGTCGACCAGGGCTTGCGCCACATCTCGCAACCTTACGTCAATTACATGAATATCAGTGGCGACGACCTGAGTTCGGACATTGGTCAGATCGACCGCTTGGTACCGTCGACGAAGCTGCGCCCGATCGACCCGACTCAGTACACTGCCATCGACTCGCTGCAGAGTTCTAACATCCTCCGCGCTGGTATCCACAATCGCCTGCAGACGCGCCGTGATGGTGTGGCTTACAACTGGCTCGAGTTGAACACTTACTTCCAGAGCTACTTCGAAGATCCTGAATTCGATCGTAGCATGTCGAATCTCTACAATGACTTGGTTTGGAGTCCGCTTCCATGGTTGAAGGTAAATGTCGAGTCGCAGTTGCCAGTGTTCAGCAGTGGTGACGAGTGGGATTACACCGAGATCAACTCGCGGATCACCTTCATGCCGACCAAGAACTTCGAATTCTCGATTGGCGATCGCTTCATTAAAGATCATCCGTTCTTCGAGGACAGCAATTTGCTCGACCTGCGGGCCTACCTGCGACTCAGCGATCGCTGGGGAATCGGTGCCCGTCACCGTTACGAGTTTGATGACAGCGTCCTCGAACTCCAGCAGTACACCTTGCATTACAACATGACCAGCTGGACGGCCGCCTTCGGTGCTCTCGTCAGAGACAACCGTGGTGATGACAACGAGCTCGGTCTCGTGTTCATGCTGACCTTGCGTGATTTCCCACAGGTGAGTCTACCAGTGGAGCTTGATCCATCTGGCGCAGGTTCTGAGTAATTAGACGACGGTTCTCCGTCTCGTGCCTCTTGTGAGGAGTTGCTTTCTTCAGACTTAGGACATCGTCATAGTCGTGGAGACTCCGAACTCTCGCATGATGATACCGATAATCCGATCAGCGGTCGCCATCAGGCTTTTGGAGTGAGTCGCTAGAATGATCTGGTGGAGTTGGCTAGCGGCTTTGAGTCCAGTCGAAAGACGCTGGATCTCACTCTCAGGGAGCCATTGTTCGGGCTCGTCTAGTAGTAGGATAGCTGGAGACTCGATCCTTGTGGCTGCCTCGAGGTCATCGATCGTAGTGATGCGGATTACCGCGTCAGCCATTCGCTGGATGCCCTCGTTTGCTTGGCCTCCCTGAACCTGAAGAGCGCTGCCAGTTGCCGAGTCTACTGTCCGCGAGATCTCTGTGGTGCGGCCAGCTTCAGTGAATTTGAGGCTGACACTCGCACTTGTGGCGGGCTCTCTGCTATCTGTTCCGCGGAAGAGAACGGCTTCATCCGTCGAATCGTCGAGGCACCACCGAATTGAATCGAGTGCGCTGGTTTTCCCGCAGTGATCCGGGCCAGCGAGAACCGTTATCTCAGGTTGGAGATGGAGCGAGACTGGCTCGAGAAAAGATCGGTAGCCTTGGAGTTTGATTGATCGGAGGTACATGGAACGCTTCCTATTGTATACGTAACCTAAGATGAATGGCACAAGGTTAAGCCCTGTTCTCGGCTCTCGTCAGACAAGTAGGCCAGCGCCATTGAGCCTCAGCGCGCCTACCGCCGCGGTAAAAACTTCATGGAGGTAAGTGATGGCGCCCGGTCGCTCCGAGCCTATTCGAACAGTAGCAGCTGGGGTGATTGGCTCTCCGGCATTGGGTCGCTGTTTGGAGTCGGCTCGGCAGGGGGCTCCTTGGGAGTCGTTCCTGCGTCCTTCGACCTTGTCTCGCTCTTGCGTGGCTGCTTCTTCTTTTTCGGCTCTGGTTTGGGCGTGGCCTCGACTGAGGAGTCTGCGGCAGCTGCCGTTGCTGCGGTTGCTGATCTGGTTGTGCCCTTCTTCGGTCTGGCGGTGTTGTTTTTCTCTAGGTGATCGAGGATTTCCTTCGCCCGCTGGATGATCTCGTTCGGCAGGCCGGCGAGGCGGGCGACCTGGATGCCGTAACTCTTGTCGGCGGTGCCGGGGACGATCTTGCGCAGGAAGATGATCTGATCGTTCCATTCGCGCACCGCGATGTTGTAGTTCTGCACGGCGGTGCGGCTCTTGGAGAGGTCGGTCAACTCGTGGTAGTGCGTCGCGAACAGGGTGCGGCAGCCGATGTGGTCGTGGAGATGTTCGGCTACTGACCAGGCGATGCTGAGGCCGTCGAAGGTGGCGGTGCCGCGTCCGATCTCGTCGAGGATGACGAGGCTGCGGTCGGTGGCGTTGTTGATGATCAGCGCGGTCTCGTTCATCTCGACCATGAACGTCGACTGCCCCTGGGCGAGATCGTCGCTGGCACCAACACGGGTGAAAATCCGATCGACGAGGCCGATCTCGGCGCTCTCTGCCGGGACGTAGCTGCCGATCTGTGCCATCAGCGAGAGCAGGGCGACCTGGCGGATGTAGGTCGACTTACCGGCCATGTTCGGGCCGGTGATCAGGAGGAGGCGGTTCTCTTCGTTCTCTAGGTAGGTGTCGTTGGGGACAAATTTCTCTTCGCCGATGTTCTGGTCGAGCACCGGGTGGCGCGCGCCTTTGAGATACAGGTTGTGGGAATGGTTGAGGAGCGGGCGGCAGTAGTTGAACAGCCGAGCGACCTCCGCTAGGCCGCAGAGCACGTCGAGGGTGGCGAGCGCATCGGCGGTGTCCTGTAAGTCGGCGAGGTGCTCGAGGACAGATTCGCGCAGTGTTAGGAATTCCTCATACTCGAGCGTCTTGGCGCGCTCGTCGGCGCCGAGGATCTTGTTCTCGACCTCCTTGAGCTCGGGCGTGATGTAGCGCTCCGCGTTGGTCATCGTCTGCTTGCGCGTGTAGTTTTCTGGAACGTTGGCCAGGTTCGATTTCGTGATCTCGATGAAGTAGCCGAAGACGTTGTTGAACTTCACCTTGAGGTTCTTGATGCCGCTGCGCTCGGCCTCGCGCGCCTGGAGGTCGGCGATCCAGCGTTTGCCCTCGCTCGATGCGGCGCGCAGTTCGTCGAGGTTGGCGTTGTAGCCGTCTTGGAAGATGCCCCCATCTTTGATCCCGGCGGGAGGTTCCTCGGCCAGCGCCTTGTCGAGTAGCTCGACTAGCTCTTTGAAGTCACGCAGGCGCGGGGTGAGGCCGCCGATTAGCTGGTTGTCGCTAAGGGTGCTGAGGTGGCTGCGGATCTCCGGAACGCGCAGCAGTGATTTGCACAGTGACTGCAGGTCGCGTGCGTTACCAGATCCCTGGCTGAGGCGGCTGCTGGTGCGTTCGATATCGCGCACATCCTTGAGCGATTCCTGGATCTGGTTGAGGATGAAAGGTTCGTCGAGCAGGGCAGCGATCAGCTCCTGGCGCTGTTCGAGTTCGGCGAGATCGCGCAGTGGGTGCAGGATCCAGTGGCGGATTTTGCGTGCACCCATCGGGGTGGCGGTGCGATCGAGGGCGTGGAGTAGGGTATGTTTCGAGCCGGAGCGGTGCTCGACGAGGTCTAGGTTGCGCGCGCTGGCAGGGTCGATGAGGACGAACTGCTCCGGCTGATAGGTCTGCAGGCGCTTGATGTGGTCGACACTGCGGCGGAGTTGTGATTTAAGGTAGTGGAATAGGGCGCCTGCGGCACCGATGGCAGCGGGCATTTCACTGCAGCCGAAACCGTGCAGCGACTGCACTTTGAAATGTTCCTTCAGCGTGAAGTTCGCCTGTTCGTCGAGGAAGGCGTAGCCGTCGTAGCTGAAGGCGTTGTCGCCAACCCCGCTGAACTTCTCGACCTGTTCGTCGCTGTAGATCACCTCCGATGGGCCGACCCGTTGGAGCTCATCTTCGAGTGCAGTCAAATTGTCGAACTCGGCGAGGCGGAACTCACCCGTCGTGTGGTCGGCGAAGGCGAGGCCGAAGCGTTTCTTCGTGTAGTAGAGCGCAGCGAGGTAGTTGCACTTGTTCTGGTCGAGCAGGTTGATATCGCTGACGGTGCCCGCGCTGATGATCTGGGTGACCTCGCGTTCGACGATCTGGCCCGGGCGTGGTTCCGATGTCTGTTCGGCAATCGCGACCCGCTTGCCTGCCTTGATGAGTTTGCCGATGTAGCCCTCGGCGGCGTGGTGCGGGACGCCGCACATGGGCATGCCGTTACGCTTGGTGAGGGCGATGCCAATGAGTGGTGCGGTGATGTTGGCGTCCTCCTGGAAGATCTCGTAGAAATCCCCGAGGCGGTAGAACAGGATGACGTCATCCGGCAGACTGGTGCGGATGGCGGTGTACTGTTTCATCATTGGCGTCATGCCTTGATGGTTAATAGATCGGGAGCGGGAGGTCAAGAGGAGCGGGTGCCTTGCCTAGTCGAATTGGAAAACGGCCAATCTAGCGAGTCTCACGAATCGAGTTTTTATGGTTTGAGTGAGGTCTTCAGGTCTTTACGAAAAAAATGCCTGAAGGCGTCATTCCAAGTGATGGGATAACTACCTAGTCTTTTCGAAGAAGAGACCGAAGGGGATGAGTCGCGCCCTGGCCATGGTGACGAGAGTTTTCTGGCCAAATGGATTGAGCAGGAATGGGTGAAGTTTCATCGCCCAGTTGACGCGGCGCTTGAATCGCTTCCGGTGTAGCTGGTTGACGTTCTGGATCGTCTGCGTCCAATTTTCTTTCCCGCCGGCGTAGTCGAGCAATGGTTGGAGGGCGATTTCTGCTGATTGGAATGCCATCGTCATCCCGTTGCCGGTGAAGGGTGGGATCATCGAGTAGGCGTCACCGATCTGGAGTTTATCCTCGCTGAGTGGTTGGTGGCCGAGTTTGAAGGCGGTGACGCCGAGGACGCTGTCGGGCTGCATCTCGGCCGATTCCAGTTGGCAGGCTAGCTGTCCGAGTTGGCTTGCGCGCAGGTAGGCGAGGAGCAGGGCGCTGCGGTCTTTTGCTTTCAGCTCGCGATTCAATTTAAAGAGACCGCAAACGTTGGCGGTGGCGTTCTCCACTTTTGAGATGCCCACGTAGCAGTCACGCCCGAAGTGCATCTGCAGGTCGGTGTCCATCGATTCGGTGAAGCCGGTGACGTGGCACTTGAGTCCGATCCATTCGCCGTCGCTGGCGCGTTGGCGACCACAACTCCATACCGTCGACTCCTCGGGTCGCTCCGACGGATTTGCGCGAGTATTGGTTTCGAGGTCGCCGCCGAGGCTGACGAATTTCTCTGCGAGCCAGTGATCGAGATGGTGCCGGGAGATGCCGATGGCGGCTTTCGGTAGGCGCTTCTTCAGCACCGGGCGGTCGTGGTAGAACCACTGGGAGTCGTGATTGGTGACCTGTTGGTCGAATGCCCGGAGGATGCCCAGTTTTTTCAAGGTCGACTGATCGACGCCACAGATGAACTCGCCGCAGACCCGGTGTCGCGGGTAGCTGCCGGCTTCGAGGAGTCGGACAGGGATCTTCCTGATGCGGAGTGCGATGCCGAGGCTGAGGCCGGCAAGCCCGCCGCCGACGATGGTTATCTGCTTGCTCATGATCGCTTGGTTGCGATCACCTGATACGCACCAAGAAGGTTGGTGGATACCTCGACGTCCCAGATCTGTCGATCCAGGCCGAGCAGGTCGGGGAGTTCCTCGCCCTGAAACCCGGCGTCGATGCTGGTGTGGATGTCTTCCCGCGTAACGTAGTTGATCCCTGCTAGGCGCAGGGCGTAGGCGAGGGCATGGGGGAAGTGTGCCCGCAGTGGTTCGACGGCGATCAAGCTGCTCGCGCGATCAGCGATCCATCGGCCGATCCGGGCAAGCCCATCGTCCTCGAAGTGATGCAGCAGCAGGTTCGCGACGACGAGATCAGCGGCGGGTGATTCCTCTGCCACCGCTAGGATATCCCGCTGATCCCAGTGCCATGACTCTGGCCACCGTGGGCTGCGTGGGGAGAAGTCGAGCGCGGTGAATGGATTGATGCCGCAGCCAAATTTGCGGGCAACCGCTGCGCCCAAGGAACCATCGCCGGCACCGAGTTCCCAGTTTTCGCCGGATCGCCCGAGACGGTGTTTGTCAATCTGCTTGAGGATCCAGCGTTGGTTGCCCATCAGGGCATTCACCAGCAGAAGGTCTTGGCGGCTGCGGATCGCATCCGGGGCGTCGGCTGGCAGGGAATCGAGGATCTCTGGTTCGACGATGCGCTTGGGCTTGTAGAATCTTGGCGACACGGGTATCATCATGCAGTCGATGAAAGCATTAGGAAGAAAATTGTGTCTAGCGCTGGCTTCACTGGTGATCGTGTGTCTGGTCGGCTGCTCGGTGAAAGATCGCCTCCCAGATCTCCCAAAGATTCCCAAGATTGGAAAGAAAGAGCCCGCGCTCCCCGCGCATGTCGGACCGGCGGGGTCGGGGAGCTACCTGTTTTACAAAAGCTGTGCGAACTGTCACGGCGATCCTCCCTCGAAAATTTTTGCCGGGTTAATGAAAGATTTGCCGACGATCATCGACCCGCGGCGTGTGAAAACACTCGATCAAAATTGGCTGCTTAAGATCATTTCGGAGGGCGGCGCGGGCGTCGGCAAGCGGGCATCGATGCCGGCCTTCAAAGATGTGCTTACCGATTCGGAGATCAGGCGTATTGTTTCATATCTTAATGGAAACCCAGTCTAAACCGGCCAGCGATCCCGGAGTCTTCCGACCGACTCTCGGTGAGGAACTCGATCAGCCAGAGAGCAAACGCGAGCTGAACTTGGAGATCTTCACCCGGATTGCCCGCGAATATGATCTAATTTGCAAGCTGCTCTCCTTCGGACGTGACCTGAAGTGGAAACAGAAAATGGTGCGTCTGCTACCTGACAAAACCGAGCCCTATTGCATCGACCTTGCCACTGGGACGGGAGATCTTTCCTTCTATCTGGGCGATCGTTACCCGGACGGAAGTGTGGTCGGGATCGATCTGACGGAGAAGATGATCGAGGTGGCCAACGGTCGCAACGAGCAGAAGAATGTGAGTTTCGAGATTGGCGACATGGCGGCTCTAGAGGTTGCCGATGGCAGCGCGGACATCGTCACGGGAGGGTATGCCTTGCGCAATGCCCCGATACTACGCGAGGCGATCCGCGAGGTGCGCCGGATCCTCAAGCCGGATGGGGTGGCCGTATTTTTAGATTTTTCGAAACCGAAGAACAAGCTCGGGCAATTTCTGAATGTCGCGTCATTGAAGTTCTGGGCGAGCCTGTGGGGGCTGGTGTTGCACCGTCGCCCGTGGGTCTACGGCTACATCGCGGATAGCTTGCACAAGTTTCCAGATCGCGATGCGCTGGAGAGGATTTTCGTTGAGGAAGGATTCGAACTGGTCGAGCGGAAGCTGCATTTCTTCGGGGTGATGGAGAAAGTGGTGCTGCGCAAGCGGCCAGAGTAGCGCGCAGTAGCACTGCGTGGATTGCCGCCGTGTCTCCATGGCTCTCTCGCTATTTTGGTGGATAACTCCAGCCTTAGGGGCACCTCCGGAAACCTGCTGTGGAAATGGGGCGCAGAGAAAATTCCCGCTGGGGAGGCGATAAACGCTAAGCTATCTGGTGATAGTGGGCGCTTTAGCAACGAAGACAGCGGGGATTTTATCAAG
>JBLHKE010000235.1:0-10368 GCA_047619485.1 Verrucomicrobiales bacterium
TAGCCTTTTTTCGAGTGGATGTCTTTGCTATCGGTATTGAGGAACTTGGTCTTCTCATCGACCCGCCCGCCGTTCCAGGCGTCCTTGTTCGAACCATCGAACAACACGGTCGCGCCAGCTGGTGGATCGGCCCCGAGGGTCTTGCTTTTGCGCTGCACTTTCTTCAGCTCGAAGGCGTGACCATCTGCGGTCTTGCCGCTGAGTTTGCCGACGGTGATCGTCGCACTGCATGCCTTGTGACCGGTCGGCGGGAACTGTTTCGTCGCCGAGAACTCCTTCAAGTTTTTCGAGATGTAAGACTTCTTACCATCGGCTGGGACGAATTTGGCGACCCCGGTAGCGTCGAGTTCGCCGTCCATGATCATCTTGTTCCCGCCGTCCCAACCGGCACCCGGCAGTCCGCCGGGGAGCAAGATCGCTTGTAGCGTCCCATCGCCGAGAGCGATTACCTGGCAGCCGAGTTTCTGCTTTTTACCAGCGGCGTCGACCTCGCCGAGGTACTCACCCTGGACTGCGAATGAGGCTGGGATGGTGTCGTTATTCGGGTCGATCCAAGTCCCCTTGCTGCCGCCTTGGGCATGCAGGGAAGATGTGCTGAGGACGGCAATTAGCAGGCAGTTGATGAGTTTCATGGTGCGGGAAAACTAACCAATTTATGGCCGCAGAGCCATCTAATTTCCGCAGCGCAAGCGGGTGCTAGATTTCGCGCTCAGGCATCGATCCACCTTCCTAGGAAGGCGGACACTTAACCGCGCGCCCAAGCGCGCCCAAAGCCGATTTTCCGCCAGACATCTCTCGGGTTTGATGGTTCGCTAGTCGCCTTTCGTTAGTGCCACTTCGGCTCGGTCGCCGGCACGTAGGTCCCGCTTTTAGGAATTGCTGCCGCCGCGACTTGGCGGTCGAGGGTCACGACTTTTACTTGAGTAGCGTCGATCGTCTGAGTATCGCCCTTGCCCTCATTGAAAACGATTTTCACCTTCACCTTATCGAAGCGGACAGATCCGGTGAGGCGGTTGCCATCAGCAGTCACGATCGTTCCGGCGTGACCGGTGTCTCCGGCTGCTGCCCGCAACGGTCCACCGGGACAGGACAGCAACAAGACGGCGAAGCTGGCCAGCAAGCGGATCAATCTTTGAGTGAGCATAGATGTATCGATGAGCTTTGGTCATCTTTGTGTCTTGTAAGCTGATTGCACCCTCAGTATGTTCCTGGTTTACAAAGGCATGTCAATTTTCCAAGGCCGTGCCAACCATGATGAGATGATGCGTTTCAAGTCAGCAATATCAGCGCGAATGTTCACGATCCTCTGTCTGGTTGGGGTTCTTTCTGCCACCGGGGATGCTGCGGCGTCCAGCTTTCGCCAACCAGCCCCGGAAGCGCATCCCGACCTGTTCGTCTGGACCGACACCTGCAATGTGTATGTCTTGCGCGACGGTGACGCCGCGCTCCTAATCGACCTCGGCGACGGCAGCGTGTTAGACCAACTGGGGGAAATCGGCGTCGGGTCGGTCGAGTGGGTCCTTCTCACCCATCATCACCGCGAACAATGTCAGGGGATCGGCAAGATCGACCGGAGCGTGACTAAGGTGGCTGCCCCGAAAGCAGAACAAGCCCTGTTCGAGAAGCCGACCGAGTTCCGCAAGTGGTATCCGAAATTAGACGACGAGTTCTCGGTCTACGGCGCGAGTTATGCGCGACCGCCCCGCATCGCGATCCCCCTCGATCGGGCTCTCGAACCTGGAGAGGATTTCACTTGGCGCGGTTACAAGATCAGCTGCCAGAGCACGCCGGGACATTCTCCGGGGGGAATGAGTTACGTGGTCAGACGCGGCAATATGTCGATCGCATTCACCGGTGGTGTCATGCATGACGGTTCCAAGATGACGACCTGGTTCGACTCGGAGTGGGACTATGGATTTGCCAAAGGTATCGACACCCTGATCGCATCGGTCGGGTTACTGATCGAACAGAAACTGGACTTGGCCTTGCCATCACACGGGCCAGCGATCCGGAAAGCGCAGACTCAACTGGCGACGTATCGAAGAAAGCTTACGGCGTTCCGCAAGAGCTACGTCCGCGGCTACCCGGTGTCTGGTTCGAAGCCGGAGGAGCGGGATTCGATCTCGAAGCCAACCGCGATCCCGCTGATCAGCCAGGTAACGCCGCACCTCTACAAGCTAAGCCATCAGACCCAGGGAAAAAACTTCGCCATCATCATCTCCGATAGCGGCAAGGGCTTGATCCTCGACTGCGGGTTATTCCCGGAACTGATGCTGCACAAGATGATTTTCGACATGCGCCAGAGGTTGGGACTCAAGGAGATCGATGCGTTCTGGATCTCTCACATGCACGGCGATCACTTCCTCCTCGGCCCGGCGCTCAAAAAGAAATACGGTGCCAAGGCGTGGACGCTGGATCGCATCGTGGACAAGTGTGAGCACCCGCGGCGCTATGACTACGCGGCACTCGTTTCGGCCTATTCAGATGGCTTCGACGGGATGAAAATCGATAAGGCGTTTCGCGATGGCGAAACCATTGAGTGGGAGGGGTACAAGATTCATGTGGACTGGATGCCCGGGCAGACTGAGTTTGGCTGTTGTTTGTGGTTGGAGTTGGACGGCAAGCGGATCGCGTTCACCGGGGACAACCTATTTGGCAATCCTGCCGACGAGAAACAAGATGGGCATGAATGTGTGGTCGCCCGCAACAGTGCAATCTTCGAGGAGGGCTACGTCTACGGCAGCCGCTACCTAATGGACCTCAAGCCAGACATCGTGATGGGCAGCCACTCGTATGTCATGGACAACCCAGCGGCGTTTCTCGAGCGCTACCACGAGTGGTCAAAACACATCATCACGCTGTACCGAGACTTGCTGCCGGAGAAAGATTACGAATACCTGTTCGACCCTTACTGGGTATCGGCATTCCCGTATCGCGTCGACTTCAGCAAACACGAGGTGCAAACCGTCACAGTTACCGTGCGCAACTTCCGCGCAACACCCCAGCAGCACCGGATCGAACTAAAACTCCCGGCTGGCGTGACCGCCAAACCTGCCGTGCTAGAGGGGCTCGTTCCCGCGGAGAGTCGCCGGAGTTTTGAGGTGGAGCTGACGGTGGATAGCGACGCGATCCCGAAGGGGCTGCAGATCGTCCCCTTTGATATCACGCTGGATGGCAAACGCTATGGCGAGCTATTCGACTTCCTTATTCGGGCAAGTGAATGATTGCTGCCGGGATCCTCGATTCATGATCCGTTATCTCGTCTTCCTGATCCTCTTACTTCCCGTACCGACTTTCGCCGAAGATGCGATGGATACCTGGACGGTTTTTCCTAAGACCTTCGATGGCGCAGCTCGCGCTGACGGCACCTTGACCCTGCAGTCTGGGCGTTGGAGCCCCCCATCGAAAACGCCAACCGTGTGGGCTTACTCACTTTCTCCTGCCAGTCACAGCAACTTCCGGCTGCGCGCCACCCTCAAGATTCTCGAGCCCGCTAGTCAGTTTTCCTTCTTTGGCCAAGGCTGGTCTGTCTGGCCCGATCAGACCTATGGCGACCGCGGCTTCGAAGCAGGAGTCCTTCTCCGATTCAATGAGATCGAAGACGCCCCCGGTTCGTCGGGCTACCGCGTCCAGCTGTCACATCATTACCAGCAACTCGCGATTGCCAAATTTCCAGACGGCGGCTTTTTACGCAGCGTGCCCTGTAAGGTTGGATTAAATACGCCGCACCGGATCGAGGTCGTCGCCTCCGGCACCGAGACTGCGGTCATCGTCGATGGGCATGAGAAACTGCGCTTCATCGACCACACCTTGCCGCTCGGATCAGGCAGCGTCGGGCTCGGCACCAGCAGCAAAGCGAAGGTGACGTTCTCGGATGTCCAGATCGAGGCGCTCGACGCCAGGCCAGTAAAAGTGCCGAAAAATGACTGGCTGGCGAACCACCGACCGAATTTCCGAGTGCAGAAGTGGCTCGGCGGGCGCCCGTGGGTTTTCGACGGCGACGAACCGATCATGCTGCTGCCAACTCCCGAAGAACGTTACATCAACAATGTCAAGCTGCGCCCTGGCTTCAAGCCGCTGCTGAGTTGGAGCAGCCACTGGGGTGTCGAAAACCAGGGTGCTTACAAGGAGGCCGAGAACGTGAATTCGGAAATAAAAGTAAGCGGCGGCGGCGAGAGCATCGAGATCAAGTGGAGCGGCGAGCACGTCGGCAAACGCTTTGACACGCAGACGACGATGGCGGTCGGCTGGGACGCGAAACGCCGCAGCTACGCTTACGACATCAACAGCGCGCTTGGTGTCCGGCCGGGCGAACCGTTCCTCTTCCGCTACGGCTACGACTTCGAACACCACACGCCGCTCGACCCGTTCCGTTGGCAGAACCTCATGATCAAACCGACGAGCGGCCCGATGACATACCGCCCGCTCGCGCCCTACGATCCCGGCCCGATGAATGATCTTGCGATCGACGGAGGGGCGCGGATTTGGTTCGGGCGCAGCAGTGGCTCGTTCGAAATCTGCCCGGCGGTCGAATACCAAATCGACCCGCGCTGGGTGAAGGTCGAGGGCCGGGACGGTTCGCCAATTACACGTCAGCTGAACACCGCGGTCTGCGCGGCATTCTACGATACAGGCGTGTCGTTCGGTGCCGAGACTGCAAAGCCCGGCACGGAGGTTCGCGTGCGCTATCGATACACCGGCTACCCAGTTGATGAGGCACGCCGATTATTCGCCGAGTCCGAAGTGCAGGACAACCCGCGGATCGATCCTGATCACCATTTCGTCTTCGCCCGCGAGCAGTGGCCGACGATCCGGTTCGACGACTTTGTTGCGATGGACAAACCTTGGTGGGGTGGCAGGCCGTTCATGAGCGGCCACAATGTCCGGCCGGCCTATAGCATTGTGACGCTGGAAGACGGCCATCACGCGATGCGCCTCGGCCCGCTCGGCTACGGGGTCGCCTCGGTCGGGCCTGCGCCGCTGCCACCGGGTCGCTATCTCGTTTCGGCGCGTGTGAAGTCGAGCAATGCCCACGGTCCGGGCGGCCGGATCGAAATCCTCGCGACGAAGAATCTGTTCGAGAATGGCTATGTTCGGCAAAGCGCGCAGAACGTCCTGAAGGAGGAGACGTGGTATCTCGGCCGGGGGAGTTTCGACTGGCGGACAGTCGAGTTTGTCGTTGGGGTTTCCGCCGAGGCATCCAACTTGGCTCTCGGACTGGGGAATGGCGGAACTGGTGAAATGTTCGTATCCGAGGTGACGTTTCGGCGGCTCGGAGACGGGGAGAGTCCACCGCAGGTCAGCGCAAACGTCGCCAGCGAACCACCAGCGATCACAACGATTGACGGCGCAATCTGGGATTTCCGCATGGAGGAACAGAGCGGCCTGCACGCCTACAACTTCGGTTCGCAAGAGTCTTACCGCACACTGGAGTTGGCGAACCTCGATTGGGTTGTGGACGAGGGTCGACCGGCACTGGGTTTCAACGAGCCCTCCGGCGGGGAACCAAAATTCGCTCGGGACGGTCACCTCGAGCGAGACTATCTCTCCCGGCTCGGCACTCGATCCGTCCCGGTGGGAATCGGCGGTCATCACGGCGGCGGTCGCCAGATCGACGGGCTGACTATCGCCGCTTGGGTCAAACCCGCCGCCCGGATGGGCTATACCGAAAAGCGCGGCATCTCCCAGCACGGCGATGTGGTGGGAATCGGTGGACGCCGGTTCATTCTCAGCCTCGCGGGGCAAGAGGCGCCGTTCCACCTGCAGGCGCGATTGAATGTCAACGACCGCTTCACTGCCGCTGACGTCGAGATCCCTGCCGGAAAGTGGACGCACGTGGCGATGACCTGCGCCGCCGATTCCAGCCAGTGGAAGGTGCGTCTGTTTGTTGATGGAAAACCGGTCGCCGATGGCCGAACTGAAAATTACGCTGCCCCAGCCAACGCGCCGCCCTCAATCATCCTCGGCGCCGAGATCTTCTACCTGCACGACGCTTTCTTTCGCGGCCTGATCGGACGAACCTTGGTGTTCGATCGGGCGCTCGCGACCCACGAAGTCGGACGGCTTGCCGAAGGCCCATAAGCTGAGACGATTCTACTTCCGACCTTCCTTCACGGCGACGAATGCCTCAAACTTGCCGCCCATTGGGATTTTGATCGTGTCCCCATCGCAGGAGCCACGATGGAGCGCCTCGCCATAGACCGCCTTCGGGTCGAGGAGGCGAAATGCGATCGCCTCGTCTCTGCAAGCTTTTTGCCTCGCGCTAAACTCTCAGTCTGGGATCAGGCGGATGCGGCGCAGATCGACGAGTTCGCCTTTCAGTTCACCGGCGGGGCGCATGAGCAGGCGGTTCGTGCCCTTTTTCAGATCCACCGTTCCAAACTTGAGCTCTTTGAACTGATCGAATCCACCGGTGCTGCCGATCTTCCCCTTGAGTTGCGAGAGATCGGTCTCGATGACGAATTCGTTGCCGGCGTTCTTGTCGTCGCAGGCGTGGAGCAGGTGGACTCGGTAGCGTCCGTCCGCTGGGGCTTGCAGGTGCCACAGTGCCGTGTCGCTCGGCATGACCCATGGGCCGATGATGTCGAGATCTTGGTGGTAGCTCAGTTTGCTAGCGAGCGTCGTTGCGAGTTTCGCCGGGAGGTCGATACTGCCATCGGCCTTGCTCTTAATGATAGTGTGGACGGCGCTGTCCTTGGCGATTGCTTCGCCGCCGAGCTCTAGCGCGCTCCACGGAAATTTTCGATCGGCGAAGGCCTTCCTAGTCTTGGTCACGAGGCCTTCGGCAACCGGATCGGCGCCGTTCCCCCAAGCGCGTCTGGTGAAGGAGAGGATCGCGGCGATCTCTCTGTCATCGAGCGCTCCACCGAACCCGAGCCCCGGCATGTGGAGGTTCCACTCTTTGTCCTGCACTTTGACCGGTCCGATCAGGCCGTGGAGGACGATTTTCGCCAGCCGATCGGGTGGGCCATTGACCCATTCGCTGCCCGCGAGCGGCGGTGCCAATCCGGGGGCGCCGGCACCGTGAGGCTGGTGACAAGCCGCGCAGAACTGCGTGTATTTTAGCCTGCCAAGTTTGACGAGTTTCGCCTGCTCCGGGGTGAGTGGTTTGAGATCGACCTGCGCCACGCGCAGCGGGCTGTTGCCGGGCCAGGTCAAGCGCTGGCGCAGCTTCATCGCTTTCTCTTTTTCGCTAACCTTGTCGGAGCTCGCCAGCAGCGCGACCAGTTTCGGCTCTTCTGCCAGTGTGAGGGTCTTGTCTTTTTCTGAGCGGACGGTGATGACTGCATCCGCGATTACGTTCGCCCAAGCCCCACCCTCTTCGCCGATCACGAGGAGTTGGCGGACACGCTCAGGCTTGCCTTCCATGACGACGAGCGCGGCGAGGTCGGAGAGCAGGGTCTTGGTGCGCGGTCGCTTGCCGCTATCGTAGATGTACTGGAGGAATTCCAACTCCCGCCCTTTGAGTGAAGACAGCGCGGCGATCACTAACAGCGGCTGTGGGCGCGACTGCACGAGCTCGTTGATGATCTGGAAATAGTCGTCCGATTTGGACGGCAGACTCCCCAGCGAAAGCAGCGCCTGCTGCAGGACAATCTCGCTATCATTGGCGAGCAAGATCTCAACCAGCGCATCGATCAACTCCGCCTCGCGCTCCGCTACCAACAGCGGCTCGCTGACGCGCAGTGCGGTGGCGCGGACGTATTCGTGTGGATCATCCAGCGCGGCCTTCGCGGTGTCCCAATCCAACGCGCCCATGCCGGCGAGTGTCCACAGCGCGTGCATTCGACCGAGGTGCGTCTCCCCCTCACGGGTCATTTTTTTCAACAGCGGGACCGCCTCTGCTTTGCGAACGTCGACCAACAATCGCTGTGCCGTGTCGCGCCGCCAGCCGTTGGGGTGATCCAATGTTTGCACGAGTTCCTCGGCGGTGGCCTGCGAGAGTTGCGGTGACTTGCGCTCGATGGGACTGTCCTCGTGCACGATGCGCCAGATGCGGCCGAGGTCGTTGCCTTGCTCGAGCTTCCTCGCTTTGATCTGATCGGCGACCCACGGCACCATGAAAATGACGTGCTCGATGATGCCGTGGTACATGTCGGCGATGTAGAGCGCGCCATCGGGCCCGGTGCGCGCGTTGAGCGGGCGAAAGCGTTCGTCGGTGGATGCCAGCAACTCCTGGCCACCGGGGTAGAAGCGCTCAGCCTTGAACTCGAGCCCGCCGTCGAGCTTGAGCCGCCCGATCAGGTGGCCGCCAGCCTCGGGCACGAAGAGGTTGCCGCGCGCGTCTTCCGGGAACTGATCGCCGCGGTAGACGCAGGTCCCGGAGGCGATGGTGTAGGTGCGCAGCGTCCCGTCGTCACGCAGTTCGAGCCCGCCGAGCGTGATCTGCGGAGTCGGCCGGATCGGGAAAACCTCCTGCGCGTCGCGGGCGATCGAAATATGAACGCCCAATTCGTCGGCGTTGCGCCGCCTCACCAGCGACATCAAATTCGGATTGCGCAGCAGGTATTCCGCCGGGATGAAATCGGCGGTCGCGGCGTTGCTCTCATGGCAGGTGAAGTAGCGGCCGAGATCGTCGAAGCTGACGCCAAACTGCCCGCGGTGGATCGTCGTCGCCTCGATCAATTTCCCGTCACGGAACTGGTGGCGCTTCCCCCAGTCGGCGGAGTGCAACCAGTTGTCGATGCCACGCCGTAGGCCGTTCGCGCTATGCTGCGGGTTCCCGGCGACCCCGTAGGTGCCGACTTTGGTCTTCTTGTCGCACTGCAAATCGCCATCGAGATCCTGACAGAACCAGAGGTTGGGTGGCTCGGCCAGCAACACGCCGCCTTCGACAAACGCGAAGCTGCGCGGCATCACCAGCCCGTCCAGAAACACGATCTGCTTGTCGGCCTTGCCGTCGGCGTCGCTGTCCTCGAGCACGACCAGTTTGCAGATCGGGTCGCCTTCGCCGCGGCCGTCGAGATCGCGCATGTAACCGCGGTATTCCAACGCCCAGATGCGACCGTCGGCATCGAACTCGAAGAAGATCGGGTTGGCGACCATCGGTTCAGCGGCGACCAGCTCGACCCGGTACCCCGGCGCGAGCTTGAACGTCGCTTGCTCTTCCGCCGGCGAAAGGACCGGCGCGGGCGGCACTTCGATCTTTTCGAAAATCTTCTTGCCGCGCTCCCAGTCCGCCCAACCATGCAAAGCTGAGGCCGGGCGGATCGCCGGGCGCTCTTTGGGGACGGAGCCGGTCTGGCGCGAGGTCCCACCGGACAAGCGGTTGAGCACATTGTGCGTGATGCGCTCGACGTGACCGCCACCCGTCGCGGCGCCTCCGCCGCCGGCATCGAATTGGACATTGAATCCTGGTCCGGCGATCTGAAATCCCATGATCTCTGAATAGCTCTGATCGAGATTGTCGTAGATCATCGCCAGCGATTGATCTGGCCCGGCGATGCGAATTTTCGCACGCGCGTAGTTGCCCGGTCGATCGGCCGAAGCCTCGACCCACTGCGTGCGACTGCCGCCCGTGGCGACGAACGAGTGACCGTTCACTCGATCGATGCCGGCACCGATCGCCCATTCAAAACGCTCCGTCTCGGGAGCGGCGAAGTGGCGCAGCAAGGCGAACACCTCATACGTGCCAGCGGGCAATCCGAGGACGCGGACACCTGCCTGTTCGCGGACACCCTGTTTGCTCCACAGCATGTCGTTCATCAATCCGCTGTTGCCGACACCCTGCGGTGCGCCTGCATTCACGTAGCTTGACTGCGGCACCTTGCCCCAGTTGGTGATCGGCTGATCGCGCGCGCCAGCCCCGAACTCGATGGTGAGTTCATCAGGCAGAGTCTTGCCATCCTCATCGAGCACCTTGCCGGCGAAGTGATCATGGAGGACGTTCCAGGTTCCGCCTTTGAATACTCCCGCGGCATGCCCTGGACCGAGCGCCCCGGCAGCGTCGAGTCCTGCGCCATGGCCTGCTCCCGTGTTACTGCGCAGCCCATGCGACCAATCCGTGGTTGCCGCGGTGAACACCGTGCCGCCTCCAGGTTTGGTGTAGATCCCCATGCAGCCGTGCTCGTGCTCGCTGCTTTTCCACAGTTCGAGAGCCTTGTCATACCAACCGAGATCACCCTCCGCCCAACGCGCCGGAGCGGTTCCCAAGATGGTGAAATTCTCAGGTGTGCCGTCTCGCCCGGTGGGCACCGGCTTGCCATTCTCCATCGTGAATTCGCAGCCGTCGCACTCGTAGCCGACGATGCTATTGGTGCCGCCAAACTCATTGCCCTCGGTCAAGCCGGTTCCCTCGAATACCCAGTGGTCCGGGCGGTGGACTTTGTAAGCGCCCGATGCGTCCATGAACTGCCCGTGGCTCTTATG
>JBLHKE010000236.1:0-10349 GCA_047619485.1 Verrucomicrobiales bacterium
CTTCCGGACGATGTTCAGGGCTGCGCGCTGATCGGTGGCTACTTTGGATCGGTGGTGGAACTGCACCGTTTCGAGGATGCCGGTTCCGGCTTCAAGACCACGCAGCTACCGAAGTTGATGAAGTCTTCAAACAACGCCTTCCGACCGGTCGATGTGAGCGTCGGTCCGGATGGTGCGATCTACCTGGCTGACTGGTACAACCCAGTCATCGGACACTATCAGGCGAGTTACGCCGACCCGAAACGTGACAAGTCGCACGGGCGTATCTGGCGGATCACGGCGAAGGGGCGCCCAACGGTGAAGCAGCCTGAACTCACCGGCATGAGCCCCGCACAATTACTTGATCAACTCGGTTCACCTGAGCGCTGGACTCGTTATCAGGCGAAGCGATTACTTTTCTACCGCTCGGCGGAGGAAGTCCTCCGCGCGGCTGATGCTTGGGTCGAGACTGTGACCGACGACCGCCTCCTCCTCGAGGTAGCCGGAGTGTTCGAGGCCCACGATGCACCGCGCCTGGCACTGTTGAAGCGGCTTTTGAACTCGGCCGATCCACGCGTCCGAGCCTACGGTGCGCGTGTCGCCGGCAGGTGGGCGGGACGTCTGCCCGGCGGTTTCGACCTGCTACGCAAGCAAGTGCGGGATCCGCATCCGCGGGTGCGTCTCGAATCGGTGGTAGCTGCAAGCTATGTGCCGAAGCCGGAGGCGGTCGAGGTCGTCGTCGCTGCTTTGGCTCAACCTAGTGATCCGTTTCTCAACTACGCCATTCGTGCCAGTGCCCGAGCATTGCAAACCCACTGGGCCCTGCCATTCACAGAGCAGAAACTAGCGATCGATGAGCCTGAGCAGATCGCTTACTTGAAAGAACTGCTGGGTGAAGTCCCCAAAGCGCCATCGCCCGGCCAAGAACTCTACAGCGTTGCCTGCATGGCTTGTCACCAACCGGGAGGGAAGGGGTTGCCCGGTGTTTATCCGCCGCTCGTGGATGGCGAATGGTTGGTGGACAAAGATCCATCGCGGCTGATTAGGATCGTCCTCCACGGCCTCACTGGTCCGATCACCGTTAAGGGGACGATTTATGGCGACCAGTCAGGCTCGGTGCCGATGCCGCCGATGGGTGGTTTGTCCGACCAGCAGATTGCCGACGTCCTCACCTACGTCCGGGCCGAGTTTGGATCGGGTGCTGGAGTGGTGTTACCGAAACAAGTCGGGGCGGTCCGTGCCGCAAACCGTAATCGGGACAAGGCATGGACTGCTGAAGATCTTGGTGAATAGGCGAGGGCCAAAGTTTCGGAATTTACCCTCGATAGGAATGCCGACCAGATACTGCGTGTCGAGCTAACCCGTAACGTTCTCCATCTTCACAACAACCTACGACATTTGCTCTCTCCATTGACGTAACTCCTCCGACAACATTGCCGGTTTTGTGGTTCCGAACCGGCGGATTTGTTGGCTGGCATTCGCGGCCGACCTCAGGTTCAACTGCTCGGCGACCCAGCCCATTGGCGTGCAGCACCGCCGGTGGATCACCCAGCCGATTGCGGCGCGGCGCACGTCGCCTCGGGGCAACTTCTTCAACTCACCCTTGCCGAGCTCAAAGTACTTCTCGGCCTTGCGCAAGATTTCTGTGGCATCAACGATTCCCGCGTCTCGCCCGAGCGCACTGCTGCGGTAGGTGCGCTTCTTCATCTTTGGGATCAACTTCTTGAGCCGCTCATGGAACTCCTGCCCGCCCCAGTACCAGCCGCGGCGCAGGGTGCTCTGTAAACTCGACCCCTCTATTTCGCCAAGGCCGCACCGGTCGGTCTTCTCCTCGACCGCACGCGCCTCGAGCCGCGCGATCATCTTGCGTCGCCCGACGACGCTGTCTTTGAAACCGAACAAATCCAAGCCGTAGCCGACGTCTATCCAAGCATCCCGCTTCGAGGGCGCGATTGCGTAGGCGCTCGCCAAGCTGCTCCACGGGTAAGAAATTAGGCCAGGTTCGTCACCGGTCGCGACCAGCCGCGCCCTCACCGGGTTTAGGTGGATATAGTCAATCAGTGTCGCGAGGTAGTCAGGTTCGCCAGGGCGCCCTTCACCATCAACGAGGATAGACTTATAGCGATCACCGTAGAGGGCCCCCGACTGGTCATGGCGCGTCTTGAAGCGCCGGGTGTAGGTGTTCTGGAACCACTTCATCCCTTCGACTAGATTCCCCGCAGGGGTGCGAACAGCGAGATGGTAATGATTGTCCATCAGAACCCAGGCATACACTTCCCACGCGGACTTCTCGCAGGCCTCAGCAAATGTCTCCACGAAGCAGCTACGATCTGAGTCATCCAAGACGATCGGCCCGCTGCGATTCCCACGCGCCATGACGTGGTAGATCGCTCCGGGGTATTGGATTCTAGGTTGGCGGGGCATTTTGCAAAATGTCGTCTGGGGACATTTTGTCAATATTTGTTGACTGACCCCTTTTTTGTTCTAGCAATGGAAATGAAGCGAGACATAGAGGATTGTCAATAATTGTTGACTGACCCCATTTCTTGACTTGGCGTTCAAGGTTGACGATGGAACGCTTGCGCGCCTCCATGTCGATCGGGGCTGACTTCGTGTTCTACTGAGCGATGAGCGAACTGGTGAAGCTCGAGAATAGGACGCCGAGCGCGAGAACGATAGAGGACGTTTGAGGCATTATTTTCATCAGATTAGGGTGGTTATACTAAAAAGGTAACTGCTTGTATAGAAGTGGCGAGCGGAATTGAGCTGGGATCAGCGCGAATACCCCGCTTTTTCGCGTAGCCGATTCATCCAATTCCTGGTGTTGGACTTATCGAGGGCAAGGGCTGCTGCCGCGTCGCGATAGCCGACGGTGACGAGGACAATGGGCTCGCTCATCTCCTCGGTTTTGAGCAGCTCAACAAGGAACGGGTTCTGCCCTGAGAACTCCGCTGATCCTCCCATCAACGTCTCGCGAAATGGGGGACTGCTGCTTTTTCGAGACCACTGGGCGACCGTCCGGTTGAGAGTCACTATCAGGCGATCGGTGTCGTAGGCAGTGATCGCGACGGCCCGTTGCCCGCGACCGATGTCGGTAGCCACCTTCACGCCACCACCGGGCATCGAAATGGTATGGACGGTCGCATAGGCTGGGGCGATCCCCGGCGCCTGCAATCGGCCAATCACTGGGCCAGTCTGAGTCGAAGCGCAGCTGCTCAGGGCGAGCAGTAGGGCGCAACCAATAGCTGAGATCTTCATTGATTGTCCTATTTGAAGAATGGTGCCATCGCTTCGGCGACGGCC
This sequence comes from Verrucomicrobiales bacterium, assembly GCA_047619485.1. Lineage (GTDB taxonomy): Bacteria > Verrucomicrobiota > Verrucomicrobiia > Verrucomicrobiales > DEV007 > JBLHKE01. Next base: position 3,283 of record JBLHKE010000236.1, read on the forward strand.
GAGGCGATCCGCTGCTCGCGCGCCTCCTCTGAAATTCCTTCGATCACGCTGCGTTTTGCGAAGTTGCGGAACACTAGCTCGTTGCTGCGCGCGTCGAGGATGTCGATCACGATGGCGCCGGCCTCGAACGCGTCTGGCGACTTGTTCTCGATGGTGCCGCGCTCGTGCGCCCTCTCCAAAATGGCTTCGGCATCGCGTCCGTAGCCGAAGTGGTCAGGGTTCATCGTTGTCGCTGAAGTATCTTGGCGGATCAGCATGTAGGCGATGATGACATCGGCACCCGCGTCGCCGACGGTCATCCCGCGCTTGCTGAACTCGGAGGTGATCGCGTCTTGGACTATCTTGTTGACGGCGGGGGTATCTTCTAAGCCCTGCGGGGTCGTCGTCGAGGTGGTTTTGACGAAGCGTGCAGACTGGAAGCCCTTCGAGTTGCCCTTGGGCTTGTCGATACTGGAACAACTGCAGGCGAATGCTGCGAGAATGGAGGCGAAGAGAAGTTGGGTGATTTTCATAGGATCAGGTGATGTGGTAATAGGTTGCAGTCTCGAGGCTGGGATCTGTAGTGGGCGCGGCCGAGTCGTTCAAGAACAAATTAAGCCGGGACTCCCCAATCGGTGAGCTTTACGCCAATTTTGTTCGCCGAGGTTTTGACCGGAGCCGCGAGGTGATCGAATGTTCGATTTATTTCGAGAAGCGCTCTAGTATCCCTGCACGATATTGAAACTGCCCCCTGACAGAGTGCCAAATCGGCTCAAGCGAAGCGCCTGCAAGTTGCTGTTGGCGTTCGTCGCTGGGATCACTCTGATCCCGGAAGTCGCTCGAGCAGAGGAACCGCCTCCGCTGCGCGTCCGGCGCATGTTCCTGGAAGCCGGTCTCTCCCATCCGTGGGTTCATTGCATCCACCAGGACCGGAATGGGTTCATGTGGTTTGGCACGATGGATGGCTTGAATCGCTATGATGGGAACGAGTTCCGCGTGTTCCGTCCGCAGCGGCTTGAAGGGGAACCCGACCACTTTAGCGTGCGCACGATCCATGAGGATGATCAGGGCATGCTTTGGGTAGGCGGGATAAACAACGGCTTTTCCCTCTTCGATCCCTCGGTTGGCAAGTTCAGTGAGCGTTATCGCTTTGACGCAGCGAAACCGAATTGGTTGGCGAGCCAATCTGTCATCAGTATTCAGGGCGCAGCCGATCGTAAACTGTGGCTTGGAACAGATTGGGGTGGACTGCATCGTTTCGATCCGAAGACGAAGGCCTTGGAGCACTTTCCTCTGCGAGACCCGAGTCCCCAAAACACCCTTCAGGGGACCGTCCAGGCGATCTACTATGAAGCATCTTCTCCTAGCGAGGTGTGGCTAGGAACCGCAACGATGGGGTTGATCCGATTGGACCTCGCGACTGGTGAGATCCGCCGCTTCATCGATGATCCGCCGGCAGGGAACCTCATTGCCGCGCCGAGGGCTGTCACTTCGATTGCTGTAGATTCCCCCGGAGTGCTCCTGCTAACTGCTTCGACGGGTCTCTATCTCTTCGACTGCGAGAGCGGAAAATTTTTAAACCACTTCCCATACCTAGATGAGGACGGCAAGAACAGGGGGCTGTCGTCAATTCTCAAAACCCGCGATGGCAGCTGGTGGGTGTCGAGCGGTACCGCGGGCGTTGGAAGGTTTACGTCGGTGAGTGGGGAGTGGGAGTTCCAAATCCATCGGTACGATGCTTCAGATCCACAGAGCCTGAGCCACAACAGGGTTAGGTCGCTCTATCAGGATCGGGGTGGCATGATCTGGGCCGCGATGTCGATCACAGGCCTGTGCCTGTTTGATCCCCAAGGTGGGTGGATTCGAGAGCATCAGTTCGAGGACGGGCGCTCCGGTCATTCTGATCCGTTTGTCTTGTGGGCGATGCTCCCAGATGAAGCCGAGCGGCAGGCCGTCTGGCTGGGAACAAGTGATGGACTGGTTCGGTGGAATCGTAGCAGCGGTGGAGTAGAGCGGTTTTTCGATCATCAGATTCCTATTCCCGGTCGGAAAAACTATGGGGTATTGAGTTTGAGCCGCCGTGCCAAAGGTGGGATTTGGATCGGATCGAACCACGGACTGTTGCTGTTTGACCCAGATTTAAAGGAGGTCGTCCGCGTTGAGGGGCAAGCTGATGGGAAAAAGGGTCTTGCCGGGGAGCGGGTTTACTCGCTCCACGAAGACCGTGATGGTATCCTGTGGGCTGGGAGAGACCGAGGGGTTCGACGATTCAATCCGGAGACAAATGAGATCACCGCCTACTACCATGACCCGGCGAATCTCGATTCCATCGGGGCAATGCGGGTGACCAAGATCCATGAAGACCGCGCCGGCAATCTCTGGTTCGGGCATCATGCGAATGGGATCTCAATGCTTTCGAAGGAGACTGGCAAGTTTGTTCGCATTGTGAGCAATCCGTATGCCCCGGGTTCACTGAGCGGTCTGATCATCCGTTCCTTCTACGAAGATTCGGACGGAGGAATTCTCTGGGCCGGGACGAATCGTGGTCTGATGCGTATCGAAATTGAATCGGGCGTGGTTACAGAGATCGCGGTGAGTAGTCTGTCAGCTGACGTGTTTGGCATCGAACAGGATCAGACCGGAGATCTGTGGCTTAGAACCCGCAATGGGATTGTGCGGATGCTCCATCGGCACAGCGCCGAACCGAAATTTCAGGACACCACGGGCGCCGTCGGATTGAAGCTTGGCGGGTTTGCAGGAGTGCACTGCAGTTTGGCGTCCGGGGAGATCTTGTTCCCAGCGCCGACTGGCATCTTGGAGGTGCACCCCGACCGCTTCAGGCTCATAGATCCGCCACAGGTGGTGCTCACCGACTTTCAATTGCTGAATCAGCCAGCAGAGTTCGAGGGCGAGAAGCTGACGAACAAGATTGTGCTCAAGGACGCACAGAACAAGGTGATGAAATTCAAGTTCACTGCTTTGGATTACGCCGCGCCCGAACACAACCGCTTCGCCTATCGGCTCGAAGGGTTCGAGCGCGAATGGCAGTACGACGTGGCAGACAATAGCGCCACCTACACAACTCTAAAACCCGGCGAGTATGTGTTTCACGTTAAAGCAGCCAATAGCCAGGGCGTCTGGAATGAAACGGGAACCTCGATTGCCCTCACCGTCCTGCCGCCTTGGTGGGAGACCTCTTGGTTCCGGATCCTGGCAATCGCCACATTCCTCGGGGGATGGCTGACCATCATCCGAGTGCGCACGCGCAGTGCCCGCCAGCGAACTGCCAAATTGGAGGTGGAAGCTGTGGAACGTGAAACGCTAAACCGCAAACTCCGGATCAGCGAGCAACGGTTCCGGAGTTTCCTCACAAATAGTAGCGAGCAGGTGTGGTGCATCGAATTCGACGAGCCGATCCCTCTCGATCTGTCCGAAACGGAGCAGGCCGAGTGGGTTCTCGACAATGCCTACTTCGCAGAAGCGAACGAAATGCTTGCTGCTGCCTATGGGGCTTCCGTCGAAGAGCTCTTGACCTGGCGCTTTGAGAAAGTGATTCCGCGATCCTTGCCGACGACGATCCCGTTGTTGGAGGAAGTCGCGCGCGCCGGTTTCCGGTTGGTAGACTTTGAGACCGACGAGGTTGCGAAAGACGGTTCGGCGAGAGTCATGCTGAACAATCTCATCGGCACGATACGCGACGGGAAAGTGATCCGGGTCTGGGGCACCACTCGGGATATCACTGATCAGCGCCGGGCGGAACAGGGAATCCTTGAGAAAAATGAAGCGCTAGAAACTGAGGTCGAGAAGCGCACGGAGGCGCAGGACAAGTTACGTGATCTCGCCTCGCGCCTGATCCATACGCAAGAACACGAGCGCCGCCACGTCGCACGGGAATTGCACGATGATCTCACCCAGCGCCTGGCCGCGATGGTCATGGATGCGCAGATTGCCGAACGCGATATCGAGAACTCGCCGCAGCGTGCGCGAGAAAAGTTGCAGGAGATCCAGCAGGAACTCACCGAGATGGCTACTTCAACCCAGGAGCTCAGCCGGCAACTCCACCCAAAAATTCTCGAAGAATTGGGATTGGCAAGGGCCGCGAGTGCCGAGTGCCGACGATTCGGCAAACGGGTCGAAGTGCAGGTTGAAACGCAGATCGATGGGGAGGCGAGTGAAGGTCTCAGCGCAGAGGAATCTCTCTGCCTGTATCGGATTCTCCAAGAGGGACTTGGCAACATTGCCAAGCATGCGAAACCCGATATCGTCGAGGTCGCGTTGACGAGATCAGATGACGGGATCATCCTGTCGATCGAAGATGACGGTGTCGGCTTCGATCTGGATTCAACGCGCCATGGCGGATCCCTCGGGATGGTAAGCATGTCGGAGCGGGCACGGCTGTGTGGTGCCACCTTCGATATTCAATCCCAGTCTGGCAAAGGAACGAAAATTACTGTTTCATTGCCTATGAAGAACAAAAATGGCGGAGAAGAAAATTAAACCAACCCTGTTGATCGCAGACGATCACCGGATGTTTTTGGAAGGACTGCGAGGTTTGCTCGCACCCCACTACGAGATCGTGGGCGAAGCAGAAGATGGAGAGGAACTGATCCGCCAGGCGCAGAAATTGCAGCCCGAAGTAATCGTCTCCGACCTCTCGATGCCCGGGCTGAGCGGTCTCAAAGCGCTACGCGAACTCAAGCGTGTGGGTGTGGGATCGAAAGTAGTCATCGTGACCATGCATGAAGAGCCTGAGTTCGCCGCAGAAGCGATCCAGGGTGGCGCGGCTGGTTATGTCCTGAAGAATGCGGCTTCCTCAGAGTTGCTGACTGCGATTGACGAGGCCCTGTCCGGCGGGGTTTACATCACCCCGCGCCTCGCGCGTGAGGCATTCGAAATCGCGGCAGGCAATGGGGCGGGGGAGACTGGGACGGCTCCTGAGCTAAACGAGAGGCATCGCGACATTTTGCGCCTGTTGGCAAAAGGATTGGTCGCGAAAGAAATCGGCGCCCGTCTGAACATCTCCCCACGCACCGTCGAGTACCACAAGTACAAGCTGATCGAGAAGCTGGGCGTGAAAACCACGGCTGAGCTGGTGCAATTTGCAGTCCAGCAAGGGCTTACTGAAGGCGAGTGAAGCCAGCGCCAAAACGCTAAGCATTATCGCGCTAGTAATTCTACTAGTGCTAGTTCTGGTAACTCTGCGAGTTCCAAAAAGATCTCGCAGGTGGGACTCTTGCATCGTTGATGGAAGAGAGAAGCCAGCTTGTAATAATTGCGGTCGAACACCAAGAGCTGCGCCATAGTTTGCGCCGCCTCATCGGTGATCAATTTGAGCGGATGATCTTCGCCGACGACTACCAGAGCCTCGTCGATACGATCTCATCGACCACGCCGGATCTCCTGCTCGTCGAACTCTCGCTCCCGACCGATCAGGGGATGAATGTCCTGCGGGCGCTACAGAAGGCAGAAATCGCGCTCCCGACCATCGCCATCGGCGACTACGACGATGAAGAAGCGCTCGACGAGATCCGTTCGACCGGAGCGGCCGCCTACGTCCTGCGCACCAAGCTCAGCACCGACATTCTCCCTGCGATTTCGGAAGCTCTCATAATCCCAGCTCAACCATCAATCGAGTAAGCAAAACGCACGGAAACCCATAACCGGAACCAAAAAAAGCGATGAAAAAACTGAACCGACGCAACCTGATCAAATTATCCCTGCTCCCCGCAGCCCTCCTTCTCAAATCGTGCTCGACACCCCAGCAGAGATCGAACACTCGCCAGAATACCCGCGTTCAGGGGCGCACGGAGCAACGCCAGAAAAACCGCCGCGACTGGTAGGGGCAAAGCTGCGCACCGCACAGACCTGATTCCAGCACTCCTCGAAGTTCTGCCAAGCGTCAGAAACTAACTAAACAAGAAACGACCAAGACCCAAGAGCAGTCCTAACGACCCGAGAAAAACCCATGAAAAAATACATTATTACAACCATCGCTGCAGCCAGCGCCCTCTTGATTGGGGCCGCCGCAGCACAAGAAAAAAAGAAACCGAACATCCTGATCATCTGGGGTGACGACATCGGTGGCTTCAACATCAGCGCCTCCAATCAGGGCAGGATGGGCTACAAGACGCCGAACATTGATCGACTCGCAAGAGAAGGCGCAATGTTCACCGACTGGTATGGCCAGCAGAGCTGCACTGCAGGTCGCGCCGCTTTCATCACCGGTCAGTCCCCGATCCGCACGGGGCTGACAAAGGTCGGCTTGCCTGGCGCGACCGAGGGCATGAAGAAGGAAGACCCGACCATCGCCACTCTGCTCAAAGCCCAAGGGTATATGACCGGCCAGTTCGGAAAAAACCACTTGGGTGACCTTGATTCAATGCTCCCCACCGAGCACGGTTTCGATGAGTTCTTCGGCAATCTCTACCACCTGAATGCCGAGGATGAGCCAGAGCATCCGGACTATCCGAAAACTGCCGAGTTCAAAAAGAAGTTTGGCCCGCGTGGCGTCATGCACACCTTCGCCGATGGGAAGAAAGAAGACACTGGTCCGCTCACCAAGAAGCGGATGGAGACGATCGACATGGAAGTGAACGCCAAGGCGATCGACTTCATGGAGCGCGCCAAGAAAGCGGACAAGCCGTTCTTCCTCTGGTGGAACTCCACCCGCATGCACATCTGGACGCGCCTTAAGAAGGAGTCGGTGGGCAAAACCGGCCTCGGTATTTATGCTGACGGGATGGTGGAGCACGATGGTCACGTCGGGGAAATCCTCGACAAGCTCGACGAACTCGGCCTGACCGATAATACCATCGTCATGTATTCCAGCGACAACGGAGCGGAGACATTCACCTGGCCGGACGGCGGCACCACCATGTTCCGCGGCGAGAAGAACACCAACTGGGAGGGCGGCTATCGTGTGCCATGCTACATGCGCTGGCCCGGGACCATCAAACCCGGGACGATCGTCAACGACATCGGAGCTCACGAGGACATGCTTACCACCTTGGTGGCTGCCGCTGGCGATAAGACCGCTAAGCAGGACCTTCTCAAGGGCCGCAAGATCGGCGACATGACATACAAGGTCC